>NZ_JBEPQA010000021.1:0-79611 GCF_040547585.1 Marinobacterium sp. MBR-111 | reverse complement strand
TTAAAAAGGGTTAAAAGTGTTGAATTTTCGCCTCTGAGGCGGTGATAACGACATTTCAGAGCCTTGGATCGGACTTATTCGTAGCTTCCCTAGGCGTGATGCTGATGGTAATATATCCATTGACTTCAAAACTCGAATGGATGAGGACTCTGCACCAACTACATGGTGGGATAAAAAAGAATATGCTTCATCAAATTATGGTGCAGCAGAGCTGAAGAATTTATTCTCAAAAAACGATTTTGATTTTCCAAAAGCTAAGGGTTTGGTTTTTGACTGTTTGAAGGCAGCTGGTGCTACTTACCCTAAATCACTAGTACTAGATTTTTTGGTGGCTCTGGAACAACTGCTCAAGCAGTTATTGAGTTGAATAGAACTGATAGTGGAAAAAGAAAATACATACTTGCAGAGATGGGTGAGTATTTCGACTCAATACTTAAGCCTAGAGTTCAGAAAGTAACTTACACCGATGTCTGGAAAGCGGGCTCTCCGGTTGCAGGCACTGAAGGGAATTTCAATGGTGTCTCTCACTGCTTCAAATACATCCGTCTAGAAAGCTACGAAGACGCCCTCGGTAACCTTGCCTTGCATCGCAGCAAAGGCCAGCAAACCCTGCTGGAAGCGCACGAAAATTCCGAGCTGGATGCTGCACGTCAAAGCTACGTAATGAACTACATGCTGGAGGTGGAGACGCGTGGTTCAGCGTCTCTGCTGGATACCAAGTTGTTCACTGATCCGACGGCATACCAGCTCAATGTGCGTTCAGCCAGCGGTGACGAAACCAAAGCGGTAAACGTCGATCTGCTGGAGACCTTCAACTACCTGCTGGGCCTGGAAGTGGAGCATATCGCTGCGCCCATCTGGTTTGATGCTGAAATCACCCAGGGTGAGTTTGGCCGTTGGCAGGCGCAAGTGAAACGCGTCAATGCGGAAGATCTCAAGGCAATGAACGATGCTCAGCGTGCGCGCCTTTGGTGGTTCCGTACCGTTTATGGTGTTAATCGTGCTGGCCAGAAGGTGCTGGTTGTATGGCGTAACCTGCCGTCGGTGATTGCCAAGGACGAGAAGGGCTTGCTGAAAGACAATGCCGTGCTGGATGCTGTGCTGATCGAGAAGCTCCATATCCGCCTGACCAGCAGCCAGGATGATGAAGTGGATATCCACTATGTGAATGGAGACCACAACATTGCCATTCCGAAAAACCGTCGAGGTGAGCTGATGGAAGAGGCTCGAGTCCAGCTGATCGAAGAAGCCTTCCATCGTTTGATGTTTGCCAATACCGAATCGGGTGAGCTGTAAGGAGGCGGTATGGCAACAACCAAGACAAAAGCGTCAGCCCAGGCGGGTGGCGTTCGTGGCAAAAAAGCCGCCAAGCAAACACTGGAGTTTCGGCACCACCTGGTGCTGAACCAGTGGCTGTTTTCCCTGTTCGGCTTTGAGTCGGTCTCAGGGCGTTACCCTGTGGGTGATACTGACCAGCGCGAAGCCGCAACCCTGGAAGTCTTCCGTGATCGCTTTCAGCTGATGGGGGATGTAACGGGGCGTAACAGTGAAGGTGTTCACCGGATTATCGAAGCGATCATTCAGAACTTTGATAATGGCCCTGGCCAGATTGCGACGGGCCAAGTCAAGCTGACAGAAGAACAGTTGCTCGACTATGACCGCCATATCAAACTGATCACTGACAAAATTAATCTGGCGCGTGCCAGTGCCGGTGAAACTGAGCTGGAATGGAAGTACTTCCAGTACCTGGCGCTGCTGTTTACAGAGATCTATCTGGATTACCTGTTCACGCGTCCTGAAGAGCTACTGTTGGCGCTGAATGAGCAGATCCAGCGCTGGAACGAGCACTGGTTGGATGAGAAAAATTACAGCCATAAGCCGCTTGAACTGCTGAACCCGGATGACGATTTCTGGCCGCAGCTGAGTAGGATTGCGTTCTGGAGTGCGACCGGCTCCGGTAAAACCCTGCTCATGCACGCCAATATTCAGCAGTTCCGCTATTACCTGAAACGCTTTGGCAAGGCGAAGAACATCAACAAGATCATTTTGCTGACGCCAAATGAAGGGCTGACCCGTCAGCATCTGCAAGAGCTGAAGACTTCAGGCATCGCAGCAGCTGAATTCAGTAGCCGTGCGACTGGCCCTACAGGAGACATGTTCTACGCTCAAAACCCTGTACTGGTAATCGACGTTAATAAGCTTCGTGAGAGTGAGAACAACAAGACTGTTGCCGTGGACAGCTTTGGCGGCAACAACCTACTGCTGGTGGATGAAGGACACCGTGGGACGGCAAGTGGAGGCGGGACCTGGTTGGAGTATCGTCGCAGGCTCTGTGCCCAGGGCTTCTCTTTCGAGTATTCGGCAACCTTTGCGCAGTCCAGTGGGCAGCACGAAGACCTGCGTCAGGTGTATACCAAGTCAATTCTGTTCGACTACTCCTACCGTCACTTTTACAGCGATGGTTACGGTAAGCAATCTCAGATTTTGAACCTGGAAAAGAACCTGGATGCGGGTGATGAGTTCCGATATCTGGTGGCGTCGCTCCTCAGCTATTACCAGCAGCTGCGCCTGTTTGACGACCAGCCCGATTTGTTTAAGCGCTTCAATCTGGCACGACCACTCTGGGTGTTTGTCAGCTCAAAGGTAACGGCCAATCTGAGTACGGGGGAAGCCTCGGATACGGTTAAGGTGCTGTCGTTCCTTGACCGTGTGATCAGTCAGCGTGCCGAAACGATCAATGCAATTGAACACCTGCTCAATAAGGGCATGGAAACGGCTGGTGGCCGTAACCTGCTGGATGGTCGCTTCAACTACCTGAAAGAGCTGGACCAGCAGCCTGCTGATATATACCTGGATATCCTTGAGCGTGTGTTCCATTGCAGCGGTGGTCATCTCTATGTTGAGAACATCATGGGGGTTGCAGGGGAGATTGCGCTACGTGGCGGGATTTCAGACAAGCCCTTTGGCGTGATCAACGTGGGCGATGATGCGAAGCTGGTCAAACTCTGTGAGTCGCACGATCTGAATGTGCAGGATGCCCGTTTCAGCTCGTCATTGTTCAATACCATCAATGCCGACGACTCACAGATTAACCTGCTGTTGGGCTCGAAGAAGTTTACCGAAGGCTGGAGTAGCTGGCGTGTATCCAACATGACGCTGATGAATGTGGGCAAGAATGAAGGGGCCCAGATTATCCAGCTGTTCGGCCGTGGGGTCCGTCTGAAAGGCTTCCAGACAACGCTGAAACGTTCAGCCGAGTTGATCAATGAGCTCAAGCAGGCGGGGTTGGAGCGACCGCAGCATATCGGGATTCTGGAGACTCTGAACCTCTTTGGTGTGAAGGCGGATTACATCGCCCAGTTCCGCAAAGAGCTTGAGGATGAAGAGATTCCGGTCAATGAAGGCTTGATCGAATACGAAATGCCGCTGGTACCGATGAGCAGCTTGCCGAATAACCTGCCAGTGATTCGCCTCAAGCCCTCCATTGCCGGTAAGGCAATAGGGGGAGCGGGGATGGCATTCCAAGAGTTGGCTGAACAGGTCGAGCTGTTACCACCCAGCGCCTTTCTCAAAAATGGACACCAGGCTGCGTATCAGTACTTCTGCGATCCGCCCCGCGTACAGTTGGATTTTTACCCGCGTGTAGGGGCCTTTGCCACAGATAAGCGTGGTGAACAGCAGGTTAAGCGCGATGGCAAAAAGCTAAGGCCGGAACACCGGTTGTTGCTGGATATGGAAGCGCTGTACTTTGACTTGCTGGCCTTTAAACGGGATAAACGCTGGTCAAACCTGACAGTGACTCAGGAGTCTGTCATTCAGTTGTTAGAGGATCCAAGCTGGTATGAGCTCTATGCGCCTGAATCGGTGATGGAACTGGGTGACCTAAGCAAGTTAGAACTATGGCAGGAAATGGCCTCGGCCCTGCTGCGTAAATATTGCGAGATGTTCTATGGCTATCGTCGCAAGCAATGGGAAGCTGACAAGCTGGAATACCGTCCCATTACCGAGAATACCAAGTATCTCTTTGGTGTCAGCGAGCGATCGCCCAATGGTAGCTATACGCTCACGTTAGATACCAAACGCCATGGGTCTCTGATCAAGCAGCTGGACAACCTACGCGGCCACCTTTTGGCCAACGATGTTGCCGAATGGCAGAACAAGATTCTGGAAGGGCTGGAGTTCCTTTGGTGCGAGCGCCACTTCTACCAGCCTTTGGTAGCGGCTACCCAGGGGTTGGACTTCCAAGTGAGCCCTGTTGCCTTGAACAAGGGGGAAGCCCAGTTTGTGAAGGATCTGCAGGCGGTCTGGGAGCAGGATGTATTTGATGGCTATGAGCTTTACTTGCTGCGTAACCAAACAGGTCAGGGCGCTGTAGGCGTCTTCGTTGATGGTGGTTTCTACCCGGACTTCATCCTTTGGCTGATTCGAGATGGCAAACAGCATGTGGTATTCGTAGACCCGAAAGGGCTGCGTAACCATACGCCGCAGAGCCCAAAGGTTCAGTTCCACAAGGCGATCAAGGGTATGGAAGCGGATCTGATTCAGCAAAATCCGGCCAATGCCAATGTTCAGCTGGATGCTTTCCTGATCTCTAATACGCCCAAAGCAACGTTGCTGGGGGACTGGCGTGATGACCAGGGCAAACCCGTGACGGAGGAGCAGCTGGCAGAGTGGAATATCCTGTTTGAGCAGGACGGGGTGGATGCGATTAGAGCTCTCATAAAGAAGGTTGAGATATGAAGTGATGGGGCAAAGCTGAGGAGTTCGCATTTAAAGCATATACTCCCCAGCTCTGCTGGGTCGTCAGTCTATACCATGATAAACGCCTATTTCGAACCTTGAGGAACCGTGTATTGCGGGACTATATCTGAAGATAAGAGCTTGTGTTGCCTGAGCTGCTTTTCAACTGTCCCCGTATCCACGAAACTTCCAGAAGTAGCTAAGGATACGGAATAAGCACGGATTGCACTACGTAGTTTTTGCAAGCTCTTTCCATTCATTATTCGGATGTCTGTATGTGGGGAGGCTGCATGTTCGAAAATAGTCTTTGGATGAACCATAATCGGTGTCATCGAGCAGGTATTATCATATTTGTCATGAAACCAGTTGATTGATCCGCTGAGCTGGTTTGTGTCAGATTTCGAAATCTTTGCAGCGGATGTTGCACCACTTTTACATTCGATCACCAGGTATTTGAGATCTCCAAGAGCCCAAAGATTATCAGGGCCTCGGCCGACTTGCTCTTCGGGGCGCTCCGATCCAAAGCCAAGAAAGCTACCTAGGTCTTTCATTGCTGCCTCGAAGCGTTTGCTGCCCTCTTCTCCCCAGTCTAAATCATCGATTAGCCCGTTGATCCAAATGGCAAGGTCATTGCCCTCAAGGAACTTTTCCATAAACGCAGAAGCTGCTCCAGCTTGACCTGCAGATGGCGCGCTGAGCTTATTATAGGTGACGCCCGCAACTGGCTTAAGCAGCCGTTGATTGAGGCTTAAAGCAGATAATTGAAGTTCTTGAGCCTTTGCCGGGTCGCTGAAATTCGTATATTCGGCTAGCTGTTGTTTTAGATAGCCCTGAACCTTGTCCTCTAATGTATCATTAACTGCCTCCTGAGCTTTTCTAGTTGCTAGATCATGCCTACCAATACGTACTGCATCAAAAGCTTCCCTAAGCCGGACTTGGTTACTATCTAAATGTCCTCCATCGATGGGAGGAGCATTTACTACGGCATTTCTACCTGCGTTTACCCATTGATCGTCCTGTTCTAGGCATAAATCTAGTATGGGGCGCAGTTCCTCAAGAGATTTTCCACGTATCTGAGAAGCCACACTTTTTCCTAGTTCTATTTGGGCACGGGTTGCGGATGAGAATGTTTGCTCTGCTTCTGGTTGGTGTAATCTTTGCGTCAACCGCCCTCCAAGTAATAAAACAACACAATGGTCGTCGCTGGACCGCACGCCGCGCCCCATACCTTGCTCGATTCTTTGTATCTGTTGAACTAGTTGCCTTTTAGTACCATCGAGAAGTTGCATTTCAAGGCGCTCGCTTAAACCGTAAACTTCTGGAAGCCCATCAATGACAAGAAGTTCGCAGGCAGTGCCAGGAAGGTCGATACCGTCATACTTGTTTATTAGTACGGTTAGGCCAACATGCTCTTTCTTTAGGCGGTCAACCCCGTTGCGAATGGTGTCTTTATTTAAAGTTTGGCTGGCAACACCCTCCCAAAAGGTTGCCTTTTTGTGGGACGGGACTATCACTACTACATTGCGCTCATTGGCAATGTCAGAGACGAGTGTTCGGACATCCTCTGGTGTGTAGTCAGGATTTATCTCTTGCGGAGCCAAGATCATCCGATCTCCAATGTCGCCGCCGCCTTTTGGACGAATTGGTTGACCAACTTCAGCAGAGAGAGCTTTGAAATGACTTACCAGAATGGTGTCATCGGCAAGTGTTGCCGTCATATGGATTCGCCGTTTAGCGGATGCAAAAGCTGGTATTCTGTCTATTGGAATAAATCGTGGGACAATTTCTAGCCGGCTTCCCCCAAAAAAACAAGTACAGAGCGGAATACATTCGTTAAGTAATGGCCAGTTCCATTTCAGTTCGTCTTCGTTCCTGTTCGTATGTAATAGCCTGACAACATCATCTTGGCGAGCTTGCCAAGCCCAGTACGGAACTGTCATGACAATACTTGGGTCGTGAGCTTTAATATCAAGTAAACCTGATGGAGACTGTGATTTAAGCTCCTCTTCGAATATTTCAAGGAGCCCGTCATAGACTGGACTGCCGGTGGTCGATTGGATACAGAACTGTTCGTAGACGACGCCAAGGCAAGCATGTGCATCATCTATTACGATGCTTCCAATTGGTATTTTTTGTTCGGCGACACCAAATACGGAACGACCATTGAAGAGCTTGTGGACATTGGCTACCAAAATGGAGCGGCCAGCTATGAAGTCAGGATCTTTCTCGTTAACAGTTGTGCAGACTCCTAACGCTTTCGCTTCCTTACAAACTTGTTCGACCAGGAAATTGTCAGGAGTAATGTATACGGCGGGTTTGATATTCTCATTGAGTGAGCTTTGAAGGCAGAGAAGTCCTACTACTGTTTTGCCTCCTCCAGTGTTCATTTTAATGGTCAAATCTTTGGCTGTTCTGCGTGAGTACCATTCATCTAGGACATCCGCCTGCTCATCTAACGGGCGCTTGAAGCGGGCGTCACGCTTCAACGTTGTGAAAATTTTTCGTGGGTCCGTCTGATTTGTACTTAGTCCTGTATTTAGCTTACCAAAGTCCAGCACCGTATCTCTCCCTTCTATGCTAGTGATCCTTAAGTAGTCATGTTAGCTAAGTGCCGCTGGAGATTGTAGAGGAGGATCAAAGATAAGACTGGACTGAAGTTGTTGCTAAAGCTGTCAAGAGATGAATGCTCAGAAGTGGCACGCACTTACAAAATATTCTGAATAAAGCTGTGTTATCGACCGATAACGGAGCATGAAGAGAAAAAGGTCTGCATTGCTAAGCAAGGACCAAACCTTGGTGCGCACCTTGGTGCACTTTTGCTTTTTGGTGGTTTTTTGATCAATCTAGAGCGGTTTAAATTACGTAACTGATTGATTTAATTGGTGCCCCAGGCAGGACTCTAACCTGCGACCTGCCCCTTAGGAGGGGGCTGCTCTATACAACTGAGCTACTGAGGCATTTCAAGGCTGTGGATTCTACCGCCAGCAGTCCAAATTTTCTAGGCTTTACCCAGCCTGCGTTGACCTTCGTAGCGACCCTTGTCACCTTTCTGGTCATAAATGGAGTTGCCTTGGGCATGCCCCTGCAGTAATGCCAGCAGTTGGTCAGTATTTTGTTTACTGCGTACCAACGTCTGCTCGTTGCGCTGATTTAGCACGCGTACCTGTTCCAGTGACTGTTCCAGGCGCTGCCACGCCTGCTCCAGCAATTCGCTGGCGGGCGCGGGCAGGGTACGGATGAAGACAATGACAGCATCGCGGTTGGTTTCAACCTGAAGCTTTGTCAGCAGATCATTGCGCTCACGAATGTTGCGATCAAGTCCCAGCAGGCATTCCTGTTTCTGTTGGTTGCTTTGTTTGAGATGTTCAAGATCGCGTGTCTCAAGCGCAGTTAGTTCTGTGTCGAGCAGTGTCTGCAGCTGTGACAATAGTGCAGTGCCTTGGTCGATCAGGGCGCCAAACTGGATACTGATATCCTTGACGGGCTGGTCAGTCATCAGTTATCAGCCGAGTAAACTGTCAAGCTGCAGCATACGGTCGGCGATACGCTCATTATCGATCTTGTAGGAGCCATCTTCGATGGCTGCCTTGATCTGAGCGACACGGTCGCTGTCCACATCTGCGTTTCCGCTGTTTTCGCCCACAGAGCGCTGCAGCGCTTGCGCTGTATCACTGATACGTACAGTGTCGTCGCTCCGAGCAGGTGTATTGTCTGCAGGCTTGTTTCCGGTGTTGTTGCCGGTGGCCTGGGTCTGCTGCTCACTGACTTTACCTCGGTTGCCTGCCGACTGGGCGGGAGACAGGCCGGGAAAATCGATAGCCATTTTAAATTACCTCGCAATCAGTTCTATGCAAGGGTATCGGTCGCCCTGAGTAAAACTTTAAGGTTTTTTACATTAGTGAATTAATCGGCAGTATAGCGGAACAGGCCAGTGGCTGCTAACCGGAGATCATGGAACGCGAACCAAACCGCCGCCTTCTACACGTGCACGGATTTGTCGCTCTGAGCGATTGTTGATGACATCGATTATGTCGCCAATACGTCCGTCTTCGCGTGCAGTCCCTTCGGTACGGATGACAGCGCCGCCTCGGGATGCCTCGATTATCACCGGATCGCCTCGGCTGACGGCGTTTGCCTGAGTCAGCATGCGGGGGGTGATCGGAGTGTCGGCGCTGATACTGATGCGGGCCTGACTTCCGACGACATCCTGCTGACGGTAAAAATAATCACCTGACAAACTGGCAATATCGCGCTCCCGCAGCTGCAATTTCCCGGCGCTTATACGGCTGCCTTTGACGATTGGCGTTGCAGCGACCACAATCGCTTTATACTGCTTAACTCGGCCGGTGACAAAAAGGCTCCAGCGTGGTGTGCTGCAACTGGCTTTTGCGGTGATGCGCTCACCACTGTGGAAGGGCAGTGTTACATGAACGGGAGCTTCACAGGGTGCGAGTTGCAGGTGCTGATTTACCGGGTTCAGGCTGACCTCGACCCGGCTGTCTGGTACTTTAGACAACAAGTGTTGTTTAATGGCTTCAGTCACCTGCAAGTTGATCCGTGCTGCGGTATCATCTGCATAGGCCGAAAAAGGCAGCATCAGGATGCAGACTATGGCAAAAACAGTGGCAACTGGTGTTAAATTGATATTATTCACGCGGGTGTCCTGGCTTTCGAAGCCGGGCGAAACTCATTGTTAGCGACCTCGGGGTTGGTTAAATCATGTCAGGGATCCTGGATACTGTAAACCTGCGCACGCAGATGGTCGGTCAGAACCGTCTTGAACTGTTGCTTTTCGGGCTGGAAACCAATCAGCGCTACGGCATTAACGTATTCAAGGTACGAGAAGTGCTGCAGTGTCCGGATCTGACTGAAGTGCCGCGCCAGACCAGTGCAATCAAGGGGATGGCGCATATCCGCGGCGAAACCATCCCGGTACTTGATCTGTCTGAAGCGATTGGTCGCAGGCCGATCCCGGAAGAGGATCTGCCCAAAACCTTCCTGATTGTGGCCGAGTATAACCGCCGTACGCTTGCCTTCATGGTGCGCAAGGTTGACCGTATCCTGAATACTCAGTGGGACCAGATCATGGCCCCGCCGAAAGAGATCGGTAACGAGAACTACCTGACGGCTGTTTTCGAGTACGAAGGCAAGCTGGTTGAGATTCTGGATGTAGAACAGATCCTCGCGGACCTGTACCCGATGTCCACTGATGTCAGCGATGAAGTAGCGACTCAGGATGATCGCGCCCGCGCGCGCCAGCGCCACGTTCTGATCGTCGATGATTCGGCCGTGGCGCGCAATCAGATGCAGCGCAGCCTGGAAGACCTTGGCGTGAAGGTTTCGATTGCCAACAATGGGCGTCAGGCGCTTGATCTGTTGAAAGGGTTGGTCGAAAAAGGGGTGGATGTTGAAAGCTTTTTCCTGATGGTGATTTCTGATATCGAAATGCCTGAAATGGACGGCTACACCCTGACCTCCATGATCCGTGAAGACCAGCGCATGTCTAAACTGCATGTGGTGCTACACACTTCACTGAGTGGCGGTTTCAATGTATCGATGGTGAAAAAGGTAGGGGCCGACGGTTTCCTGGCCAAATTCAACCCGAACGATCTGGCCGGAGTGGTAGTCAACCGTATCCGTCAGGTCGAACAAGGCTGACGGGGAGCGTCTCCGGGTGAGCAGCAGCTTTAGTATTACACCAGCGGAATTCCGTGAGTTCAGCAGCTTTCTTGAAAAAAGCTGCGGCATTCTGCTGGCTGAACACAAGCAGTACCTGGTCCAAAGCCGCTTGGGCAAGATCATGCAGCAGCAAGGGTGTTCAAGCCTCAGTGAGCTGGTGGCACGTCTTGGCAGAGCGGGTGGCAACAGCCTGAAAGAGCAGGTAATTGACGCCATGACCACCAACGAAACCCTCTGGTTTCGTGATATTCATCCCTACGAAATATTGCGTAATAAGCTTCTGCCTGAGCTGCATGAGAAAAGTCGCTTTCAGAAGCTGCGAATCTGGTCTGCGGCCTGCTCCACCGGGCAAGAGCCGTACTCCATCAGTATGGTGATTGACGAGTTCAAACAGAGTCATGCCGGGGCTTTTTCGTCCGGCGAAGAAATACTGGCGACTGATATTTCCACCACGGTGCTGGATCAGGCACGACGGGGTGAATATGAAATGCTGGCGTTGGGGCGTGGTCTGTCTCAGGAGCGGCTGCACCGCTACTTTGAGTCATCACCCACCGGCAGCTGGGGTATCAAACCCCACATCAAGAGCCGGGTGCGCTTTCAAAGCCTCAACCTGCTTGGGCCTTACAGTTCACTGGGGCAGTTTGATCTGATTTTTTGCCGCAATGTGCTGATCTACTTCTCGTCAGATGTAAAACTCGAAATCCTGCGCAAAATGCACAAGCAGCTGCGCCCGGGGGGGTATCTGCTGCTGGGTGCTTCCGAGTCTCTCTCAGGCCTGTCTGACTTGTATAAAATGATCCACTGCCGCCCCGGTATTATCTACCAGGCAATCTGAAAACTGAGCGGCAGTCTTGCCGCCCTTTGCCGCTCGGCACTATTTGTAGCGGTACAGCCTTGCCGCTTGCCGCTGTATATTGCCTCCCTGAAACTGTCCGAACTTTCCCAAAGCCACCCATCACGGGTTTTTTTCGCTACTGGCACGTTGCTTGCTTAATTACAGATATAGCAACCTGTAACGGATAAGCGGCAATGGCGATCAACTTTGACTCAGCACTGGGGATTCATGAAAACGCCCTGATACTCAGAGCGCGACGGGCTGAGGTGCTGGCCAACAATATTGCCAATGCGGATACGCCCAACTACAAGGCCCGTGATCTGGATTTTAGTGCCGTGCTCGAAGGTGAAACCGCTGGCGCCAATCTGTCGTTGAAGAAAACGGCATCCGGTCATCAATCCGAGTTTTTGTCACCGGATGCCGCGGCTGACCTGATGTTCCGTATTCCGAACCAGCCGTCAGTAGATGGCAATACGGTAGAGACCCAGGAAGAGATGGCTCGCTACACAGACAATGCGCTCCGTTATCAAGCGTCCTTTCAGTTTCTGAACAGCAAGTTCCAGGGGCTGACACGTGCAATCAAGGGTGAATAAACATGTCGTTGAGTAACGTTTTCAACATCGCGGGCTCCGCCATGACAGCGCAAACAGTGCGGCTTAACACCACCGCCAGTAACATGGCCAATGCGGAGAGCATCAGTTCCAGCGAAGCGGAAACCTACCGCGCCCGCAAGCCGGTATTCGCGCTGAAAGAAACGCAGATCGAACACCTGCCCGATCACCTGCAAACGTTGGTGCCAGGTCAGGGCGTAGACGTAAAAGAGATCATTGAAAGCGACTCGCCTCTGCGCATGGCATATGAACCGAATCACCCGATGGCCGATGAAAACGGCTATATCTGGTACCCGAATGTAAACGTGGTGGAAGAGATGGCCGACATGATTTCGGCCTCACGCTCCTTCCAGATCAACGCCGATATTATGAATACGGCCAAACAGATGCTGCAGCGTACATTGACGCTGGGGCAATAAGGTCAGTAAGAGGATAGCGCCATGAGCAATGTAAACGGCGTCGGCAGTAACAACATCTACGATCAGATCAATCAGAAGAACCAGTCTCAATCCACGGCGACTGACTCTGTTTCTGAAGACCGTCAAATGTTCATGAAGCTGTTGATTGCACAGTTGCAAAACCAGGATCCAACAAGTCCTGCCGATACCAGTGACTTTATGCAGCAGATATCTACCCTGAGCAATGTGGAAAGTATTCAAAACCTTTCCAAAACCATGGAAACCATGAGCAGTACACTGATCAGCAGTCAGGCGGCGCTGCAGGCCTCATCCATGGTGGGTCAGCGTGCGTTTGTGAATACAGACATTGCTCAGCTGCCCCAGCAGGGGGGGCTGGTTGATGGTCTCGTGAGCACTGATGTCAGCTCCAGCGACATACGCATCTCTATTTATGATGGCAGTGGTAAGCGCGTCGACCGTGTCAGTATGGGCGCGCAGCCCCCTGGGGATCATAACTTTGTTTGGCAGGCAGGCGAGAATGTACCGGCTGGAAACTATCGTATTGTAGCTGAAGCAGCCAGCAGCGCCGATGGTGAATACGAAGAAGTAGCGACCTATATGGGGTTCAATATCAACAGCGTCACTTTGGGGCAAAATGGGATTGGTATGAAAGTCAATACCGCCATTGGTGCCATCGATATGAATGAAGTGAAGCAGCTCGGTTAAGTGAGGTAACAAAAATGGCAGGTTTTAATACGGCCGTCACTGGCCTGAAGGCATCCACCACAATGCTGGATGTAGCCGGTAATAACATTGCTAATGCGAGCACCGTCGGGTTTAAAGGCTCCCGAACTGAGTTTGGTGATATATATGCAACAGCAGTTGTGGGTGCTGGGTCGAGTAATACGCCGGGGTCTGGTGTTACTGTGAGTGATATAGCCCAGGACTTCAGTGGGGGTACTATTGAGTTTACAAATAGTAACCTTGATCTTGCCATAAACGGATCGGGCTTTTTTCAGCTGAAAGATAATAGCGGTAACATATCTTATACACGTGCTGGCGCATTTGAGCTGGATAAAGAAGGCTTTATTGTCAGTAAAAACAATAAAAAACTTCAAGGGTTTGGTCTTGATGCGCAAGGCAATATTTTACCGCTGCAAGATCTTTCAGTGTCGCAAAAGCAAAGTCCACCTAAAGCGACTGAAAAAATTGAGTTGTCTTTCAATATTGATGAAAATGATGACGCCTCAACTAATGAAAAAGTCTTCAATAAGGTAAATCCTAACTCCTATACATGGTCGACCACAGTTGGTACATTTGATAGCTTGGGGAATGAGCAAAGCATTCGATTTTACTTTGCAGAACAGCAGGCTATTCGAGAATCCTATCGGTTTGCACTCGACGATGGAGCGGGTTCGTTCACGGCAGCAACAGTTGATACCGTTGCGGTTCCTCCTGCTGTAGCGACAGACGCAGTATTCGGTACGGGTGGCAGTGCTGTAAAGCTGTCAGGTTTTGAGTTGGCAATGAACGGTACTGGCGGCGCTGCAACAGTTACCTCTCTGCAAGATGCGAATGATCGAGAAAAACTATATTGGGATGTAACAGCCCCGATTCTGGATGACAGCAACAATGTATATTACCAGCTGACGGATGAGTCCAAGAGTAAACTGAAAGAAACCTTTGCGAATGGCGGTGATCCCCGAATCGATCTGGATACGCTGGTGTTGAATGGTACGACAGGTCAGGTTTCGTTTGAAACACATGCAGAATATACCGAATATGGTGATTTTGTCGTGGAAGTGGCCGGTAAAGAGGTGGATAATACTCTACCTGCATCTGAATCATTTAGAGATTCTAATGAGATTCAATCGTTCCAGCTGGATCCTACAAAGTTTACAGCGGGCGTTGATGGTAACCAGTTGGGTGAAACATTTGTTATCAGCTTTGGTAGCGTAGACATCACTCTTAAAAGTGAGTTGACGTATGAGGGTGCTATTGCAACCATTACCAGTTTTGAGCAAGAAATAATCGATGCGAATCCTGGTCTTGAATCTGTTTCATACAACTCTTTGCAGGATAGAATTGAAATAAAATGGCAGGCTAAACAAGGTGACGTTGATAACGATATATTGGACTTCCCGGTAGTATCAGGCACCTTGGCGAATGCACCGTTTTTGGGGCTTGATACAGCAACAGGGAAGGTGGACCTGCAAGAGTTGCAGAAGGGCGATAACAGCTATATTGGTGTATATCGCACATATGCATACCTTAATGACAATGATCAGCTGAATCTAGGTAAAATACGTGATCCTGGCTCGCTGGTGGAAGATCCTGCTACGCCGACAGCACCTGGCCCGATATTGGTGAGCTTTAACACAACAACAGGGGTGTTGGAATCAGTTAACGGCGGAAATGTTTCCAACGCGGGTAAGGCACCGACAATCACTATTCTGGGTGCCGACCCTGCGAATCCTCAAGATGCCCTGTTGGACTCCGATGTAGATAATCTCAAGGGTGTACAGCTTGATCTCAGTGGCTCGTCCCAGTTTGGCTCCGAATCGATTGTGAATAAGCGTTCACAGGATGGCTATACCAAGGGCGATTTGATCGGTGTGACCTTCTCAGAAGATGGTCGAATGGTCGCCAGTTTCAGTAATGGTCAGTTGGCGGAGTTGGGTATTGTTGCCGTTGCGACCTTTGAGAACCAGGATGGCTTGCAGAATGCCGGTAATACTGAGTGGGTACAAACATTGTCTTCCGGTGATCCGGTGCTTAACCCGCCAGGTACCGGTCTGAACGGTACGCTTCGCTCTGCTGCCCTTGAGCAGTCAAACGTGGACTTGTCTGCTGAACTGGTCAAGCTCATTGAGGGGCAGCGTAACTTCCAGGCTAACTCCAAAACACTGGAAACCCTCAACACAGTGACTCAGGCTATTTTGCAGATCTAACCCTAACCAGCTGCATTATTGCATGTTATTCAGGCCGGGCTTATGCCCGGCTTTCTCGTTTATGGCACGCAGTTTGCTTGTTATAGGGTAAAGCCAGTTCAAACGGCAAGGTTTTACCGGAGCAAACAATGGATAAAGTGCTGTATGTTGCCATGACCGGCGCGCGTGAGAACATGTACGCGCAGCAGGCCCACGCCAATAACCTGGCCAATGCGACGACCACCGGCTTCAAGAGTGATTTCGAGCAGGCCCGCGCCATGCGTGTGCTGGGTGAAGGTTATGAGTCTCGCGTTTACTCCATGAGTGAGCGGCCCGGCACGGATCTTGATAGTGGCACACTGATGCAAACGGGGCGTGATCTGGATGTGGCGGTTGCCGGTGATGGCTGGCTTGCCGTTCAGGGGCCGGACGGCAACGAAGTGTACACCCGCAACGGATCACTGCAGATCAATGCCGCCAACCAGCTGGTGACAGGCAGCGGCTTGCCGGTGATCGGGGCTGGTGGTGGGCCGATTGTGATTCCGCCCGCCGAGAACATAACCATTGGTAACGATGGCACGGTCACCATCCGTCCGATCGGTGAGAATGCGGTCGAAATTGCCTTGGTGGATCAAATCAAACTGGTGCAGCCAGAACAGGGTCAGTTGTTTAAAGGGCGCGATGGTTTCATGCACACGGATAACGATGTGCCGCTGGCTGCCAATCCGAATGTACAAGTGCGTGCTGGCTATCTTGAGTCCAGCAACGTGAATGCCATCTCTGAACTGACCTCTATGATCAGTCTTCAGCGACAGTTTGAGATGCAAGTGAAAATGATGAAAACGGCTGAAGAGAACTCATCTGCAGCAGCAGAAGTGCTTTCAATGAGCTGAATCACAGGAGAATAACCGATGCACGGTGCTTTGCATGTTGCTAAAACCGGTCTGAGCGCACAGGACACTCAGCTCAAGGTGATTTCCAACAATCTGGCTAACGTCAGTACCGTTGGTTTCAAGAAAGACCGGCTGGAATTTGAGGACTTGTTGTATCAAGTTCGCCGTCAGCCCGGTGCGGCTACCGGTGAAGATTCAATGCTGCCTTCCGGCCTGCAGCTGGGCAGCGGTGTCCGCACCGTCAGTACCCAGAAGCTGTTCCATACGGGTGACATGCAGATCACTGACCAGCCTTTTGACGTGGCAATCAATGGTCGTGGTTTTTTACAAGTTGCCATGCCCAATGGTGACATCGCCTATACCCGCAATGGCGAGTTGCACCTTGATGGCGAGAACCGTCTGGTCACTTCAGAAGGCTACCTGGTTGAACCTGCAATCACCCTGCCGGACCAGGTAACCAATTTTTCGGTGGGCAATGATGGCACCGTGAGTGTAACGGTAGCGGGTGATCCCAACCCTCAAGAGTTGGGACAGCTGGAATTGGCCGATTTTGTTAACCCCCAGGGGCTGCAGGCAACAGGCCAGAACCTGTACATTGAAACGGCTGCAAGCGGTGCGCCGATTGTTGGCCTTGCCGGAGAAGAGGGACGCGGCATCATCAAGCAGGGGATGCTTGAAGGCTCGAATGTGAATGCGGTCGAAGAGCTTGTGGATATGATCACCACCCAGCGCGCCTATGAGATGAACTCCAAAGTGATCTCGACCGCAGACGAGATGCTGTCCTATGTCAGCCAGCAGCTCTAATGACAGGCTAAGGTGAACATAATGATGACCAGACTTTTGCGACTGTGGCCATTGTTTGGCTTGGTGCTGCTGACGGGATGTGTCAATAAGGCCCCCAAGCCGGACAATCCCTATTATGCGCCAATTCAGCCCGCGCAGATGCAGCAACCCAAACCGGTGAATGGCTCTATCTATCAGGCGGGCACCGGAATGGATCTGTACAGCGACGGGCGTGCGCATCGTGTGGGTGACATTATCACGGTGGTCCTGACGGAGCGCACCCAGTCTTCTAAAAGCTCATCAACCGATACCGACAAAACCACCAATATCGGTATTGGTGTACCCAACGTATTGGGTCAGGATCTGACCCTGTTCGGCAACCCTCTCAGTGCTTCCATGAACAGCAACAGCGGTTTTGAGGGCACGGGTAATTCCGATATGCGTAACAGCCTCAGTGGCAATATTACCGTGACCATTCATCAGGTGATGCCCAACGGTACCATGCTGGTTCGCGGTGAAAAATGGCTGACTCTGAATCAGGGGGATGAATATATCCGCGTGAGTGGTCTGGTGCGGCCACAGGATATTGGACCTGACAACAGTATCGAGTCTACACGCCTTGCTGATGCTCGCATTACCTACAGCGGCACCGGTGCCACTCATGACGCAAACGTTATGGGTTGGTTGGCACGCTTCTTTATCAGTCCGTTGTGGCCATTTTAAGAGCTTCTAAGGAGAACACCATGAATAAAATGTTTCGACTTGGATTGCTGTTACTGTCTCTGTCGGCCCTGCTGGCTGCTCCTGTGCAGGCTGAACGGCTGAAGGATATCACCAGCGTAGCGGGTGTGCGTACCAACCAGCTGGTGGGCTATGGTCTGGTAGTGGGGCTTGACGGTACTGGTGACAAAACCAGTTTTACCTCACAGACATTCCGTAACATGCTGAACAATTTCGGCGTGGCGATTCCTCCCAATGTTGACCCGAAATCAAAGAATATTGCAGCAGTCGCGATCCATGCGGACTTGCCTCCTTTTGCCAAACCGGGTCAGCCGATTGATGTCACCGTTTCCACCATTGGTGATGCCAAAAGCCTGCGTGGCGGCAGTCTGTTGATGGCGCCGCTCAAGGGTGCTGACGGCAATGTCTATGCCATAGCACAGGGTAACCTGGTGGTGTCCGGTTTCGGTGTACAGGGCAGTGACGGCTCGCGCCTGTCTCTGAACGTGCCCAGTGTCGGGCGGATTCCCAACGGTGCGACTGTTGAGCGCACAGTGCCCAATGCGTTTGCACAGGGTGACAGCTTGATGTTCAACCTCAACCATCCGGACTTTACTACCGCTCGTCGAGTGGCCGAGCAGATCAATAACCTGCTGGGGCCTGATATGGCACAGGCACTCGATGCAGCCTCTATTCGTGTGCGAGCTCCGCGCGATCCGTCACAGCGGGTCTCGTTCCTTTCTGTGTTGGAGAACCTCGAAGTCCAGCCCGGTGAAGAAACAGCCAGGGTCATCATCAACTCCCGTACCGGCACCATCATCATCGGTCAGAACGTGCGGGTATCGCCGGTGGCCATCACGCATGGTGGTCTGACCGTTGCCATTACCGAAAATTTGGATGTTGCTCAGCCCAATGTACTTGGCGGTGGTAATACTGTGGTGACACCACGTACCGAAATTGAGATTGAAGAAGGCTCGGGCCGCATGTTCGAGTTTGCGCCGGGTGCAACCCTGAGCGACATCGTTGAAGCGGTCAATCAGGTAGGTGCAGCGCCCGGTGATCTGATGGCAATCCTTGAAGCGCTCAAACAATCCGGAGCGCTCAAGGCTGAACTGGTGGTGATCTGATATGGCGATCGACAGCGGCAGGCTTACGCCTTCACAAGCGGCGCTTTTTACTGACCTGAACCAGCTGCAAAAGCTGAAAACTCAGGCTGGCAATGACCAACAAGCCGCCCTGAAAGGCGTCGCGCAGGAGTTTGAGCAGCTGTTCATGAACATGATGCTCAAAAGCATGCGCCAGGCCAGTGACGTGTTGGCGTCAGACAGCCCGTTTAACTCCGGTGACGTAAAGTTTTATCAGGAGATGTTTGACCAGCAGCTGACGTTGGATCTGTCGAAAAAGGATAGCATCGGGCTGGCCGATATCATCGTAAAACAGCTGAGTCAGCAACACGCGCCTGTCGTGGCACCGGGGCAGGATGAAGAAAAAGGTGACCAGCAGTCGATGACTGAACAGATGCTGTCACGCGCCTTTGGTGGCGGGCCGCTGCCGCAAACACCGGCTGGAAACTACCGTGCACCATCAGCCAGTGAGTCTGAGCAGGAAGGCAACAGCGATACGGTTCAACCTGTAACCCAGGAACTGACTGATCAGGACAAGGCAGGCTCCGAAACCGCAGCTGTGAAAGAAACCCTGCCAGCCCGATTTGAAACGCCAGCCGAGTTCATTGAAAAACTGATGCCACTGGCCGAGCAGGCGGGAAAAGAGTTGGGTGTAAACCCTAATGTTCTGCTGGCGCAGGCCGCGCTTGAAACCGGCTGGGGCAAGTTCATCACCCGTGATGCAACAAGCGGTGAGAGCAGCCGTAACCTGTTCAATATCAAGGCACACCGCAGCTGGGAAGGTGATACCGCGCAGGTACAAACGCTGGAATACCGTGGCGGTGTACCCGAGAAGGAACAGGCCCGCTTCCGTGCCTATGACAGCTATGCAGACAGTTTCACCGACTACGTTGATTTTCTGCGCAGCAACCCGCGTTATCAACAGGCGCTGGAGCAGGGTGCAGACCCGACCCGCTTTGTACGTGAGCTGCACAACGCCGGTTATGCCACCGACCCTGAATATGCCAACAAGATAGAACGTATTTTCAGCGGTGACTTGCTGGCCGGTTTGGGCCGTGGCACTAAAGAAGGCTGATTGTTGGCCGATACACATACGTTACAGATAAGCCGGTGCGGTTGCTCCGCCTGGGAGAAACGAGATGAGTTCAAGTATCCTCAATATTGGTGTTCAGGCACTCAACGCCAATCAGACAGCGTTGTCGTATGTCGGCCAAAATATCGCCAACGTCAATACCGACGGCTACAGCCGTCAAACCATCCAGATGGGGACGCAGGACCCTCCAATATTGGGTGTAGCGGTAAAGGACATCAAGCGGATGACCGATCAATTTCTGATCAGGCAGGTTTGGGCCGATACCTCGTTCTACAAAAGCAATGAAGCATACTCTGCTAAGATAACTCAGCTGGATTCCATGCTGGTGTCTGACTCCACGAGTCTTTCGTCCTCTATGGACAGTTATTTCTCCTCTCTGCAGCAGGTCGTAGATGACCCGCTGTTTATTGCTAATCGCGAGCTGTTTCTGGCCGAAGCGGCTTCATTGGCGAACTCATTCAATGATTTTGATAGCAAGCTGCGTACCCAGTCTGAATTAGTGAACACAGAGATTCGCAGCATGGTGCAGACCGTTAACGCGATCACGGAAAATATTGCTGCGTTGAATGTTCAAATCGGGACCTTGCAGGCATCAGGCCAGAACGCGAATGAGTTGCAGGATAAGCGTGACTTGCTGGTTAAAGAACTCTCAGGTTATGTGACGACCAGTGTCATCGCAGATCAGGGTGACAGCTACAACGTGATGATCGGAACGGGACAGCCTTTGGTTGTTGGCAGCAGCGCGGCTAAGCTTGAAGTAGGTATCAGTGCAGAAGACCCCACACAGCTTGCCATCTGGATGACAAACCGCTCGGGTACGCGTTCTTTGGTTACTGATCAGCTGGGTAACGGTGCAATTGGTGGATTAGTCAACTACCGCGACAATGTCCTTCAGCCTACCTTGAACGAGGTAGGGCGTATGGCGATCGTTTTTTCAGAAACGATGAATGAGCAGCACCGCAAAGGGATGGACCTTAACGGTGATATGGGCAATGACCTGTTTACCCCGTTCAGGCAGGGTGAAGTAACCGCTCATGCTGAAAATCAGAACCAGGATACATCTGCAAACGTTGGTTTTTACGACGTGAAAGCGCTGACGGGAAGTGACTACAGGTTTGAAGTCACTGGAATTGATACTTTCCGAATCACACGCTTGAGTGATGGGCAGCGCTTCGAGTCAGCAAACATGGATGAGTTGTTGGTGGCTAATGGGTTGGATCAAAGTGGCACATTCTACAGAGATTCAGCCAATGACCGTTTGAGTGTCAGCCTTGATGGTGTAACGTTTACCTTGGCGGGGGATGCGGGCATTGGCGACAGTTACCTGATACAACCGACACGCTCGGGCGGCCGTCTGATGGGAACCGAAATTACCAACCCACGCTTGCTCGCCCTTGCCTCCCCCTTGCGTGTGGAACCTGCCAGTACCAATACTGGTAATGCTGAGCTTGCCAATATCTCCCTGACCTCTTCTCTGCCAACATCGAATCTTCGCACTGGCAATGCAGAGTTGCCGTTGGAGATTGTCTTCAATGCACCAGATGCAGACGGCAACATCACCTACTCCGTTTATAGTAACGTTGCGTCCGGTATGCCGGAGATATACGAATCGATGGAAAATCTGGTGTATGTCGAAGGTGAGCCCATTGTAATCGCCCGGGATGACTATGAGTTGACGTTCAATAATCAGCCCAACCCGGGTGATCGGTTTACCATTGAGTTCAACACCGATGGCTACTCAGATAACAGTAATGCCTTGGCAATGTCTGACCTGCAAAGCCAGACTTTGGTAAATGGTTTCAGTTATCAAGATACTTATGGCCAGCTTCTCGCCAAAGTGGGAACTCAGGCCAGCAGCGCTAATATTTCCTTCGCGTCGAGTAAATCCGTGCTGACCGCCAGTGAAAACGCACTGCAAAGCGTCGCCGGTGTGAACCTGGACGAAGAAGCGGCCAACCTGGTGAAGTACCAGCAGGCATACTCGGCAGCGGCCCAGCTTATTTCAACCTACCAGAGTATTTTTGACAGCTTGATCGGAGCTGTGAGGAGGTAGTTATGCGTATTTCAACAGGGCAGATCTTTACCAGCGCCAACCGTAACATGATGGAAAACCAGACGTCATTGCTGGAGATCCAGAACAAGATATCCAGCGGTAAAAAATTCACCAGTCTGGCGGAAGACCCTGTCGGAGCGAGCCGAGTTGTGGGGTTGCAGCGTGAACTGGCGCAGTTGAAGATGTTCCAGAGCAATATTGACGCTTCCCGTCGTAGGCTGGAGCTGGAAGGTACAACACTGGATGACCTGAATACTGCCTCTGACCGCGCCCGTGGATTGGTTTTGCAGGCAGCTAACGGCACATTGGGTGATGCGGATCGCCAAATTATTTCGTACGAACTGGAAGAGCTGGTTGGCTACATGGCCGGTCTGATGAATACGCGTGACGCAAAAGGAGAGTATCTCTTTTCGGGCTCACAGGGACAAGTACAGACCTACACACAACAAGGTAATCGCTATGTTTTCCAGGGCGATGCGACTACCCGCCAGATCCAGGTGTCCAGCGAGCTTTACGTTCGCTCGTCAGACTCGGGCCAGTTCCTGTTTGAGTCTGTGATTGATGAGCCAGGCCTGAAAGCAACTGGCAGTTTGCAGTCCAGTTTTGACCCGGAAAACCTGACCGTGACCGACCCTGATGCCTTTGCGGCATTGATGCGACAAACCGGTGATATCAGTGTTGAAGTCGATCAATATGTCGACAGTGTAACGACTGCTACCGTTAATGCATATACCTTGCGTGACAGTGCTGGAAACGTGGTGAAGGATGCGTCGGGTAACCCGTTGCAAAATGTCGAATTCACTAACGGCGCTGTTCCTGAAATAGGGCTGCCGGGTGCCAGGCTGGTACTGGACTTGGCCGAGCCTGTTTCTCCTGATCCGTCCGCGCTTGCCATTCAGGGAGAGGGTGCCGCGGTGGTTGACGCAGGCACAATTTCATCCGAACCGGACTTCCTGGAGTTGATGCGCGAGACAACCGGCGATATTCGGCTGGATATGGCCTATGACGCTGATAGCGATGAATACGCCTACACCGTGACGGATCAGGCTGGCAATACGCTGACAAGTGTAACGGGTATACCTTCATCCTCACCAGTACAACTAGTTAGTGTTGGAGGCCCGCCGCCAGTACCGTCAGTGTCGTTTGATATTGACCTGACAACGGTGACTGACGCCACGGTCGCAACCTTTGTTGTGGATACGCCGCCGACATCAGAGCTGAAACTCGGGTTTTCCCAACCGCCTTCCAATATATTGAACACCCTGCTCGATACCATCGAGCTGATGCGTGAGCCAGTTGCGGGTAATGCGCAGGCGCAAACTGAGCTCCAGGAACGGTTTGCCAAAACCCTGGATCAGATCAGCCTGTCACAGGAGCGGCTGTCTGAAGCCACGGCTACGCTCGGGTCGCGCCTTAATACGCTGGATGATGCTGAAATGACCAATACGGACTTCAAATTGATGACCGAGGGTACTCTCTCATCTGTGCAGGATTTGGACTACGCCGCAGCTGGAACAGAACTGACCAAACGCAAGCTTGCCCTAGAAGCCGCCTATGCCAGTTTTGCCAAAATTCAGGATCTGAGTCTGTTCAATTACATACGTTAAAACCGGAAACGTTAAGGCTCAACTGAACCGGTCATAGGCCTTGCGCGCCTGTTTGCTCAACTGCAGCTTGCTGTGCTCTTCCCCCACCTCTTTACGCTGTGCACTCAACTGCTTGAGAATGCTCTCCTCAAGCAGTTGAGCCTGTTTAATAAGGCCTTGGCACCCAACCAAAACATCGCGTGGCCAAGGCTTCTGGCTTTCCATATCCAGCTCGGCTACAAGTTCGGCACGTTGTAGCTGCAGTGACTCCACCTCGGCCAGGTCGCCGCCTTCAACTTTGGATTGCAGCGCCTCGGTGGCCTGCAACAGCTGCAGCGACAGCTCCATGATTCTATCCATTCGCGTTACCTCACAAAAATGCTAATGCCCAGTCTGAACGTGCCGATAAAGCAACACAAGCGCCCAGCATGGCACATACAAATTTAGCTCTAAAGTTTGTACCGAGTGGGTCGATAAAGTAAGCACAAGCGGATCAACCGCCCAGTTTTAGCAACGATTTGCATACAGCCGGTCAGACAGACCGCTATCGAGGAGAAACACTCATGGCAATGGTAATCAACTCAAACATCATGTCGCTGAATGCTCAGAATCAGCTGACAAAATCCAGCAATGAACTGAACACCTCTATGGAGCGTCTGACCAGTGGCAAGCGCATCAACTCGGCTGCCGACGATGCAGCGGGTCTGGCCATCGCCAGCCGCATGACCTCTCAGGTGCGTGGTCTGGATCAGGCGGTACGTAACGCCAACGACGGTATCTCTCTGATCCAGACCGCTGAAGGCGCGCTGGAAGAGTCCACCAACATCCTGCAGCGTATGCGTGAACTGTCCATTCAGTCTGCGAACGGAACCTATTCTGAAGGTAACCGCTCCACTCTGAACGCTGAGGTGAAGCAGCTGACGGCTGAGCTTAACCGTATCTCTGAAACCACCTCATTCAACGGCCAGAAAATTCTGGACGGCTCGCTGGGTAAAACATCCTTGCAGGTGGGCTCAGAAGCCAACGAAACCATCAGCTTCCAGATCCAAGCAATGGACGCAAAGACCTTGGGTATGGGGTCTACCAGTTCTGATGTGCTGGGTGCAGCAACGAATTTGACTGGTATCACCTTTGAAAATAATTCTGTGACTATTAACGGCCAGTCCATTATGGGTATCGGCGAGACTTGGGTGGAAGGGACAGACGAGCTGGGTGACTTGGTCGATAAAATCAACACTAATGTTCGTGGGGTTACCGCTTCTACCTATGCGGAAATCACGGCAGATGCTGCAGGTACTGGTGTTTTAGTGGCGGGTACTGATACTCTCACCATAACTGCAGGAAAAAATGACGGTACGAACGCAGTATTCAATATCACTGGTACCGAAAGCTTGCAGGAACTAGCCGATAAAATTAATACCGAAAGCGGCGGTTTGTTAGCTGCCTCTGTTACTGATGACGGTAAGCTGAGTATAGCAGGTGAAAATATCGCCAGTATCGCAATGACTGAAACAGGCGGTGCGCTTGCAGCAGCTGGTGGCTACACTACGGCAACCAAAACAGCGTCAATAGCACTGACCTCAGACAACGGTGACCCTATTGTTATTGAACGAGGCTCTGCAGGTGACTCTTCTGATCTTGAGGCACTCGGCTTCCGCGAAAATAATAAGCCTGGTGTGATCGAAGGGGCGGCCGGTGATGGTACGCAGCTTGCCTCTGGTGATGTCACAATTAATGGCGTGAAAGTGGGGGCTGGTGAATCAGGTGATTTGCAGGATACTGTTGCTGCAATCAACAAGGTAAGTGATCAAACTGGTGTGACTGCTAATGCCTTTACTTCAGTTGAGATCGACGTAAGCGTTAGGACTGGTGCTTACACAGCGACTACTGATTTCCATATGAATGGAGAGATTATCAGCTCTGGTGCTGATATTGACGCACTTGTTGAAAATATCAATGCAGTAACAAAAGATACAGGTGTCACTGCTACTCTTTCGGGTGGCTACCTCAGGTTAGAAGGGGATGTTTCTTCTATTACTTTTGGCGACGATGCTGGTACCGCAGATACTGGTGGAGCTTTGGCGGCGATACTTGATGATGGGGGTACAGTAACAGTAGCCGATGGTGTTGGTGGCGTTAAACTGACATCTGATTCTGGTAGCCCCATCAGTGTTAAACTGACCACTGCCGGTGAAGATGCAACAGGTCTGCTTAATGCAAATGCAACAGCAGATGGCAAATTCGGCGCAGCAGTTAACAGCATCGATATCTCAACTGTAGCGGGCGCTCAGAAGGCGATCGGTATCATTGATAACGCGCTGGATACCATCAACTCAACTCGTGGTGACCTCGGTGCGGTCAGCAACCGTCTGGACTTCACCATCAACAACCTGTCCAGCATCTCCGAGAACGTGTCTGCTGCACGCTCACGGGTAGAAGATGCCGACTTTGCCAAGGAATCGGCTAACCTGAGCCGTGCCCAGGTGCTGCAGCAGGCCGGTACCGCAATGCTGGCCCAGGCCAACGCGGCACCGCAGCAGGTGCTCTCACTGCTGCAGTAAGCATTAGGGTCTATCCTTAATGAGTAAGGCTGCCCCGCCGGGGCGGCCTTTTTGAACAAGAGGTAAGGGTAATGAATATCGAAACCTCCGGCATTAATGCAAATGCCCCGTCACAACAGTCAAGCGCATCTTCCCGTCAGCTGCCTGACTCCGCCTCAGCTAATGCGGCTGCCCCCGTGCCAACGCTGAATGCAGCGACGAATACTGTGCAGCAGGCCCAACAGGTTGAAAAACCTGAGGTATCCCCAGAGAAGCTGCAGGCAGCTGTCGAGAAGATGAACGAGCTGATGCAGAGCGGTAACCGCTCGCTCAGGTTTTCCGTTGATGACACCGCCGACAGGGTGGTGATCAAGGTGATGGATCTGGAAACCGAAGAGGTCGTGCGCCAGATACCCACTGAAGAAACCCTGAAATTCTCAGAATTTCTTGAAGGTATGGTTGGCCTGATCTTTGATGAGAAGGCCTGAAAGCACATTCAGGTCTCTGCTACACTGTACCGCCTAAGCGCAACCCAAGGAGGCCCCCATGTCTAACATTATCTCTTCACTTGGCGGTGGTTCAGGGATTGATACCACCAGCCTTGTATCTCAGCTGACCCAGATTGAGCGCGCACCGAAAGAGCAGCGACTGGATGCCCGGCAGGAGAAGCTCGAAGCTGAAATTTCAGCGTACGGCACCCTCAAAAGCGCACTCTCTGATTTTCAGGGGGTGCTGGCACCTCTGGGTAATAGCGACACCTTTAACGCGCGCTCGGTTGCCTTCCCTGAAACCGGCGTTATCACGCCCAACTCCTTGGCGGCGGGTGCACAAACCGGTAGCTACCAGATTGAAGTGATGAGTGTAGCCAAGGCCCAGTCTCTGGTAATGGGTAACAGCGTTGACCCGAAATCACCACTGGGGGCCACTGGTGAGCTGAGCATTCAGTTTGGCGAATGGAGCTATTCAGGCAATGACCCGGACCAGTTCCAGGTCAACGATGCCCGTGCGGCATTGAATGTCACGGTTGATGCGTCAGACTCACTGCAGACGCTGGCAGACAAAATCAACAAGAGTGACAGTGGTGTTCAGGCCAGTGTCATGAAAGTGGATGGCCAGTATCAGCTCTTGCTAAGTGCCCCTTCCGGTGGTGGCAATGCGATGCAAATCACTGCATCAGATGGGGCAACCGGTCTGGAAGGGTTTGAGTACAACCAGGCTGCGGGTATTGCCGGAACAGGTGCCCTGCAAACACAGGCCGCAAGCGATGCTGTGCTCGAAATTAATGGCCTTGAGGTGCGTCGAGACACCAATACCATTGATGATGTCATCGAAGGGTTTGACTTCACAATCAACAAGCCCAGTAACGGAGAAGTCGTCAACTTCTCGGTTGATGCTGACAAGGCTGTGGCCGAGCAGTCTATCCGTGATTTTGTCGAAGCCTATAACAGCTTCTTGACCACCGCGAAGAACCTCACGGGTTACAGCAAGGACGAAGATAACAATACCGTGCGAGGGGATTTGGCCACTGATGGTACCGCCAAGGCTCTGATCAGTCAGTTGCGTGGCATGGTGGGTGCCGAGGTTAATGGTGTCAAATCCGGTTTTACAGCCCTGACAAATGTGGGTATACGTACTGAGCTGGATGGGTCCCTTTCCATTGACGAAAAAGAATTCAGTTCGGCCATGAGTGGTAACTTTGACTTGGTCGGCAATCTCTTCGCCCAGAAAGCTTCCTCCAGCAACAATTTTGTTGACGTAGGTATGGGGACGCGGATCGGCAATACGGTACCCGGCAGTTATCAGGTTGAGATCACACAGGACCCTGCCAAGGGCTCGTTGACTGGCAGCAGTGTCGGGACCCTCTTTGATAGTCCGCTGGATACCAGTGGCGGTGGTTATACCTTCAAAATCAGTGTTGATGGCACAGTCAGTAATGAAATCGCCCTGAGCGGGATCTACACAGACGCTGAATCAATGCGTTCTGATCTGCAATCATTGATCAATGGTGATGAGAAACTGAAGGCGGTCAACGCCAGGGTTGATGTCGGTTTCGATGCTGACACTGGCCAGTTTACCTTTACATCACGCGAGTATGGTGCTGGGTCAAAGGTGAGCCTGAGTGAGCAAAGTGCCGCTATGGATGATGTAGGGCTTGGCGCAGGCTCAGCGTTGACGGCTACGGCTGGCCGTGATGTTCAGGGTACAATCAATGGCGTGGCTGCTTTTGGTGCCGGTAATGTATTACTGCCAGAGCTAGGGTCTGATGCCTACGGCCTGAACCTGTCCATAAGGCCGGGGGCTGCTGCCGAGGGTGAGTTCACTGTAGGTTTTTCACGCGGTATGGGCGGTCAGTTGACCAATTTGATTGATCAGTTCCTTGCCCGAGATGGCGCGATTGCCACCCGTGAAGAAAATATCGACAAGCAGCTGGATAAGGTTTCCACGGACCGAGAAGATCTTGATCGCCGTATGGAACAGTATGAAACTCGTATCAGCGCCCAGTTTCTGGCAATGGAGCGCATTATCAGTAGCCTGAATACCACCGGCAACTCGCTTGATGGTATTCTTGACCGACTGCCGTTTACAGCACAGAAGTAACTGAGTGCAGCCCTAAACCGTTTTCCGATAGAGTAGAGCGACTGAATGAACAACAAGGCCCTGAGTCAGTACAAAAGCGTTGATTTGAATGCGGCGGTAGCCTCTGCCAGCCCTCACCAGCTGATCAGCATGCTGTTTCGTGGCGCCTTGGAGGCGTTGGCAAAAGCGAGCGGTGCCATTGAGCGTAAGGATGTTCAACTGCGCACAACCCAGCTGAACAAGGCCTGTGAAATCATCGTCAACCTCAAGGGTTCGCTCGACTTCGAAAAAGGTGGCGAAGTCGCTGAAAACCTGGATGGGCTTTATGACTACATGATTCGAGCCCTGATGGAGGCCAACCGCAACAACGACATTGCCAAAGTCAAGGAAGTATCAGGTCTGGTTGCTGAGATCGCTGAAGGCTGGTCACAAATTCCCTCAGAAGAGCACAACACCACGGCTGTTGAGTAAATCATCAACCGGCTTTGCCGGGCTTTGGCCGTATCCTGAGAACCGAGCATCTGCTCGGTTTCTTGGTTTTGTACGAGGTACATAAATGCCTCAGTACCGTAAGCTTGTGTTAGCCCGGCTGTGAGGTGTCAGTGTGCATGATGCTGTGGTAGTATCGGCCACGTTTTTAATGATGGGCCCAGAGCGAATGGGCCAGTTCTACTTCGAATTACATGAATTCAGAGTGAAGTGGCGTTTTGATTTCGGTCGCTAACGGGTAATCACGGGTAGTCAAGCCTCTAGGCTTTTGGAGTGGTTTACATGGAGAAAAAACGCACGGATCTGGAAGCGGTGCTACATGCCTGTCGCGCCAGTTTCTTTAGTGTGGGTCTGTTCAGCATGTTTATCAACCTGCTGATGTTAGTACCAGCCTTCTATATGTTGCAGGTATACGACCGAGTTGTCACCAGTGGCAGTATACCGACTCTGGTGATGTTGACGTTGGTGATGATACTGTTGATGGTTACCATGGGTGGGCTTGAGTGGGTACGCTCGCGCATTATGGTACGAGTCAGTACACGGATGGATACCTTGCTTGGGCATCGGCTTTATGATGCAAGTTTCAAACAGGCACTGGCGTCAGGTGGCATGCAGGCCAGTGCCCAGCCGCTAAGTGATATGACCGGGTTAAGACAGTTTCTTACCGGAAACGGACTGTTTGCGTTTTTTGACGCGCCTTGGGTGCCTATTTATATCGCTATCATGTTCATGTTCCACCCTTGGTTTGGGGTGATGGCGATTATTGCAGTGATTATCCTGTCAACTATCGCGGTCATTAACGAAAAGGTCACCAGCAAAATGCTGAACGAGGCCAATCGTGAAAATATGGCCGCCACTCAGTTTACCAGCAAGAACCTGCGCAACGCTGAGGTGGTTGAGTCCATGGGAATGCTTGGACGTATACGTGATCGCTGGCAGGAGAAAAATCACAAGGTATTGGCGTTACAAGGCATTGCAAGTGATCGAGCCGGTATATTGACCTCTCTTTCAAAAACAATACGCCTTATTGTACAGTCGCTTGTTTTGGGTTTAGGTGCCTATTTGGCCGTTCAGCAGGAGATTTCCCCAGGGCTTATGATTGCAGGTTCAATCCTTTTGGGCCGGGCCTTGGCTCCTATTGATCAAATGATAGGGGTTTGGAAACAGTTTGTTGGCGCGCGTTCTCAATATCATCGTCTGAATGACATTCTAGGCAAGATAGCTCAGGAACCGGAGCGCATGTCACTGCCCGAGCCTGTTGGTGCGGTGAGCGCAGAAAATGTAATGATTGCCCCCCCGGGAACTCGAACGCCGGTTGTCAAGGGCGTCACGTTTTCAGTTGAACCCGGTGATATGGTAGGGATTATCGGCCCGAGTGCTGCAGGCAAATCCACACTTGTGCGTGCAATATTAGGAATTTGGCCAACTATCGGTGGCAAGATGCGGCTGGATGGGGCTGATATTTTTAATTGGAAACGTGATGAACTGGGGCCGCACATCGGTTATCTGCCACAGGATATTGAACTGTTTGACGGTACTATCAGCGAAAATATTGCACGGTTTGGTGAGGTGGATTCTGATGAGGTGGTACGCGCAGCACGCACTGCAGGGGTGCATGAGCTTATTCTTCAGTTACCAGAAGGCTATGATACCGTCATTGGTGCCACCGGAGGGATGCTGTCTGGAGGGCAGCGTCAACGAATAGGCTTAGCCCGAGCCCTGTACGGCAACCCGAAACTTGTTGTGTTGGATGAGCCAAACTCAAATCTTGATGATCAAGGTGAGGCTGCATTGGCTCAGGCATTGGAAAAATTGAGGCTGGCAAGGGTGACCGTTTTTGTAATTACCCATCGGGCGAGTGTTCTATCGCAAGTGCAAAAGCTGATGGTTATGAAAGAGGGGACCATATTGATGTTTGGGCCGAAAGATCAAATTCTGGCGGATCTTAACAAAGCAGCGAAACCGTTACCGACAACAGCGGTAGCCCGGTCGGCCTCAGGGACTGAAGCATGAGTGCAGAAAAGCTGAAAGCCATACGTGAAGGCCAGTTCGAGTTGGATGTTTCCGACAAGGCACCCCGCTTGATAGGGTTGTTAATTCTGTTTGTGACGTTTGGCATGTTTGGCACTTGGGCGGCGGTGGCCCCTCTTGACAGTGCGGCCTTGGCACCTGGTGTCGTCACCGTAAAAACGTACCGTAAAACGATTCAGCACCTTGAAGGTGGAATCGTGAATGAAATCATGGTTCGTGACGGTGATCAGGTAACTGCGGGTGAAGTGTTGCTGGTGCTTGATGATACCCAGACACAGGCGGAGCTTGGGATCGTCAAAGGGCAAATGATAGCGGCCTTGGCACAAGAGGCTCGCCTGCAGGCTGAGCGTGACGGGCGCGAAGAAATTGCCTTTCCCGATAGTTTTGCTCGCAACGATCCGCGTGTCGAAGAAGCGGTATTGAGTGAGAGTCAGGTCTTTACGGCACGCATGAATTCACATCTGGGCGAAATCGGTGTGCTGGAGCAGCGCATGACTCAGATTGATGAACAGGTACGCGGCCTTCAAGCCATCATCCGCAGTAAGGATGAATTAATGAAGTCTTACCGTGATGAAGTGCGTGATCTGTCAGAGTTGCTGAGTGATGGCTTTGTCGATAAGCAACGCCTGCGTGATCTGGAGCGGAGAGTGTCTGAGCTTGAAGGTGAAATGGCCGATAATCGCTCCAATATTGCACAGGCAAAAATGCGTCGAGGAGAAACGGAGCTGCAAATTCTGCAGCTGAAAAAGGATTTTCACACCGAGGTGGTAAATCAGTTGTCTGAAGTGCAGTCGAAACTGTTCGATCTGCGCGAGCGTGAACGAGCCCTGACCGACAGGGTGGAGCGTACGGTTGTTCGTGCACCTGAGGCGGGCATGGTGTTGGGTATGAAGGTTCATACGGTAGGAGGGGTTGTCAGATCGGGTGAGCCAATCCTGGATATTGTGCCTGCCGCTTCTGATCTGATTATTGAGGCTCAGGTGTCGCCTATTGATATTGATCGAGTAAGTACCGGTAAGCTGGCTGATATTCGATTCAGTGCATTTAAGTCAGCCACTACACCGGTTATCGAAGGTGAAGTAACACAGATATCGGCTGACCGCCTGACCAATGAGCAAACAGGGATGCCCTATTACCTGGCGCGAGTTGAGCTGACAGATAAGGGGCGAGAGCTGCTGGGGCCTTTGTTGCTTATTCCGGGTATGCCGGCGGAAGTGTTGATCAATACGGGTGAGCGGACACTGCTTGAATATCTGGTACAGCCGGCCACGAATGCCTTTGCCCGTTCATTTATAGAGGATTGAATGATATGCGACAAATAGGCGAGCTGTTGGGACGCTGCTCACTGGTGATGTTGCTGGCGGCTCCGTTACCTTTCCTGTCAACTGTGCAGGCTGAGGAAAAGAGGGATGCTGGCACGGGTGCCGAAGAAGCCACCAGTGGTGCGTCTGATCTGTTGCAACTGTATCAGCAGGCTCAGAGCCAGGACCCGCGGATACTTGCAGCCCAAGCGGCTGCTCGGCGGGCAGGTCACCAGCAACGCGAAGCCTTGGGTCGCCTTTTGCCTCAGATGAATGCTGATGCGCGTCTGACCCGAACGAATTATGTGTCGGGCATGACAGATACCAATTACAGCGGTGAGCGCTACTCGGCTTCCATCACTCAGGTATTGTATGACTCGCCCGTTTGGCAGAGCTTTCAGCGCTCCCGTGCCTTGAGCGAGCAGGCTGATGCCCAGGGTGAAAACGATATTCAGGGTGCGACGGCTGATCTGGTGCAGCGTTACTTTGATGTCCTTGCCGCTCAGGACTCTCTGGAGTTGATACAGGCTGAAAAGCGTGTGGTTGAAAGGAACCTTGAGCGAATCAACTCGTTATATGACCGCCAGCTGGCTTCGATCACCGAAAAGCTTGAAGTCGAGGCACGGTTGGACCGACTTAATTCGGATGAGATTGAGGCAGAAAATCGTATCTGGGTTGCACGTGAGGGGCTGGGCGAGGTCATTGGTCGTCCCGTATATGAGCAGCTTGAGCGTTTGGCTTCACAGCCTAACCTTGATGTGTTTGATCTCAAAACACATGAGTACTGGCGTGACCAAGCCTTGGCCACGAACCCTCTTATGCAAGCCAGGTTGGCGGCTGTGGAAGCACAGCGGCGAGGGCAGAAAGAGGCGTTTGGTGGGCATATGCCAAAGGTGTCTTTGCAGCTTTCGAGCCAGAAAAGCAACATTGGCTATGAAAACTCCCAGTCAGGTGAGACAGAGTCTAACGTGGCCGCGATAAGCGTTCAGATCCCCCTGTTTTCTGGCGGCTCCACTCAGGCCCGCAGCAATGCCGCCTATGAAAGCATGATTATTGCCCAGCAGGAGCTTGAGCAGGCTCGACGCCAGGTGTTGCGTGAAGTGAGGACAGCTTTTCTTAACACGGAATCTTCATTGGCAAAGGTGTCTGCTGCACGCGTCGCGCTGAGTTCTGCCGTTAAAGCCAGAGAAGCGGCTGAGAAAAGCTTCACTTTCGGTATCAACAATGCTGTCGATGTTTTGGATCGTGCCCGAGAGCAATACAGTGCCCAGCGTGATCTATTAGAGGCGCAATATAGTTTTCTGCTCAGTTATACCGTGCTGAAGCGTTGGAGTGGAACCCTGAACGAGGAAGACCTGGAACAGGTGAATGCATTGTTGGAAGTGCGAAGCGTGGAATATGCGGCTAACACTGCAGGCTGATTATTGAACGTTCTCCATCTGTATAAGTCAGCACCGCCTGAAGATATTGGTGGTGTTGGCGTTGTGATCCAGAATATATCGCGCTTCTCAAGTGTGCAGGGGGTTAACCACCGGGTTCTGGTTTGCACCAGGGAAAAAGAACGACGTGTAGAGCAATGGCCTTGCGGAACAGAGGTATATTTTTGTCCTCAAGTAACCAGTATTGCGTCTATGCCCATCAGCGCCAGTTACTTTACCCAATTCAAACAATTGCTTGAGTGGGCGGATGTACTGCATTTTCACCATCCGTTCCCTCTTCAAGACCTACTCTATCTGTCGACAAAGCTCCGGCACCCAATGCCACCTGCGATGGTAACGTACCACAGCGATGTAGTGCGTCAGCGACTCTTCAATCATCTGTACACACCCCTGGCTCGCAGGTTCTTGTGCTCAGTTGATAGGGTTGTAGCGACCTCCCCCAACTATGTGCAAAGCAGCATGCTGTTGAAGACGCTCGACCGCCAGGTCGATGTGATTCCTCTGGGTGTGAACCCTCTTACTTACCCACCGGTTTATCCACAGGTTCAGGCGCGACTGAGGGAGCAGGTTGGAGAAGGCTTTTGCCTGTTCTTGGGGGCTCTTCGTTACTACAAGGGGCTCAGCTATCTGATAAATGCGGCACGAGAAACCGGGATACCGGTTGTCATTGCTGGTCGGGGTGAGATGGAGCCGCAACTACGGCATGAAGCTTCAGGAGCGTCTAATATTCACTTTATTACTGAGGTCAGTGAGGAAGAAAAGGTCGCTTTGCTATCATTAGCGCAAATATTCGTATTTCCCTCTCATGTTCGCTCTGAGGCTTTTGGTATCAGCTTGCTTGAGGCTCAAATGATGCGACTCCCACTTATCACTTGTGAGATTGAAACCGGTACCAGTTATGTCAATCAGGCCGATGTGACGGGCTTGATTGTACCACCAGCAGATAGTTTGGCGCTGGCGGAGGCGATGCGTCGCTTGCATGACGATCCGTCGCTTTGTAGGAAAATGGGTTTTGCTGGATATGCTCGTTTTCTGGGAATGTTCACTGCGCAAGAAATGGCATCACGTTATCTCCAGCTTTATCGAAACATGTGTGAAAGGCAGGAGAATCAATGACGCAGCTGGTTTTCTTTTGCCGCGCCTTGATCAAGCACAGTCAGGAGTATGACAAGAGGCAACACTTCTTTTACAGCCTTGTCCTTATGCTTGTAGCGGCTCTGGTGTTGCAAATATGGGGGGCGGCCCTTGTGGTTGTGTTGATCGGTTTGGCAAAGGAGTGCTGGGATCACCACTGGGGTAGCGGTTTCTGTTGGCTGGACATGTTGGCCAATACCATGGGTATTGCGGCAGGAAGTGTCATTGTTTGGTTATTTGAAGATGTTTTTGCGGGTGTAATTCACATTCTGTTGTAATACACTTCGGCTTCCAGCCACCGCTAGGTGGCTGGTTCTTCTCAACATCCACGCTCACGGGTGTTTACGGTCTACCCACTCCGGCAACCAGTTCCCCGGGTGCTGGAGTGGGTTTAGACTCTTTATCTCTAGCCCTTCCTACAGATTTTTCAGCATGCGCTGATGCTGGGCCTGGATCTCTTCGTCAGGCTGGCTGCTCAGCTTCGATACAACAAAGATCCCAACAGTGGCAAAAACAATGCCCGGTACAATTTCGTACATGTCGAACAGACCGCCGCTGAGCTGTTTCCAGACAACAACGGTTACGGCACCGATCACGATACCGGCCAGTGCGCCGTTACGGGTCATGTTCTTCCAGTACAGGCTGATCAGCAGTGCAGGACCGAACGCCGCACCAAAGCCTGCCCAAGCGTAGGAGACCAGTCCCAGTACGGTACTGTCTGGATCGAACGCCAGCATCATGGCAACAAACGACAGGCCGATTACCGCAAGACGGCCGACCATGACGATCTCTTTCTGTGATGCGTTCTTGCGAAGCAGTTGCTTGTAGAAGTCTTCAGCCAGTGCGGAGGAGGACACCAGCAGCTGGGAGTCTGCGGTACTCATGATCGCGGCCAGAATGGCGGCCAGCAGAATACCGGCGATGATCGGATGGAAAATGGCATTCACCAGCAGCATGAAAATGGTCTCGCCATCTTGCAGTACGCCGCCGAGCTCGGCTTCAACATAGACCATGCCTGCCAGGCCGACCAGAATGGCCCCGGCCATCGACAGCCCCGTCCATCCCACGGCGATACGACGCGCTGTGTTGATGTCCTTGTTGCTGCGACAGGCAGCGAAACGGGCAAGGATGTGGGGCTGACCAAAATAGCCCAGACCCCAGGCAGCCAGGGAGATGATCGCAATGAAGCCAAGGGCTTCTCCGTCGGTCCCGTTGAACAGGGTCAACAGTTCAGGATTGCGTGCCTCAACGGCACCCCACATGGCGCCAAAGCCACCGTCAGCCTGAATTACCGCGATGGGAACGATCATAAGGGCTGCAGCCATCAGCAAACCTTGAACCAAATCGGTCCAGGATACCGCCAGGAAGCCGCCGAACAGAGTGTAAGAGACGATACAGATGGTGCCTACGATCAGTGCCGTGCTGTACTCAAGCCCAAATACGGTCTCGAACAGTTTGCCGCCGGCGACCAGGCCAGAGCTGGTATAGAACAGGAAAAACAGCAGTACAAAAAAGGCGGATATAATCTGGATCAAGCGAGTGTTGTCACAGAAGCGGTTGGCAAAGTACTCGGGCAACGTCAGGGCGTCACCCGCTTCGATGCTGTAGGTGCGCAGGCGTTGAGCTGTAAAGCGCCAGTTGGCCCAGGTACCCAACAGCAGGCCGCCGGCAAGCCAAAGTGATTCAAGTCCTGAGGTGAAGGCATAGCCGGGAAGCCCCAGCAGCAGCCAGCCACTCATGTCGGAAGCGCCGGCAGACAGTGCCGCCGGCCAAGGCCCGAGAGAGCGCCCGCCGAGGAAGTAGTCGGAAGAACTTGCCGTGCGACGATAGGCATAAAGGCCTATGCCCAGCATCAGGATGAGATAAACGATAAAGGTGCCGTAAACGGCATAGCTGCTTTCAATCATGCAAAAAGCCTCTCTGCAATCCCCGGATGGGGGTTCTGTTATTTGCGCCACTCCCGTGCCGGTGGTTCAGAGAAGCCGGGAGTGGTCATTGAGCCCCACATTCGGTGCTGTATGCACCATATGGGGATTACACGTCACACGGCACTGCTGCCCAGCTCAAGCAGGGTTGCGTTGCCGCCGACAGCGGTAGTGTTAATGGTACGGGTTTTTTCCGTGACCAGCCGTAACAGGAAATCAGGGCTTACGAGCTGGGAGCAGTTGGTGGTATCGGTTTCGGCCACCAGTTGAATCAGCACGCCGTCTTGAGCAGCCAAGGTGCGGTTGAGTGCAATGATTTGCTCGGGCGTTCCGCTGCTGATCACCAGTCGCAGGTCTGGCGTTTGCAGCAGATCCTCGGAAGAGGTCGCTTCGCTGAGCACCAGTGCGCCTTTGGGCACACCTGACTGGTGGCAGGCATCCACCAGGGCGCTTGACCACTCTGCCTGCTCGGGCCAGTGCAGGGCCACGGCGTTACCGCAGGCTAGTGCTGCCAGCAGTTGGCAAGTGATCAGGGAGTGTGTGCTCTGTTCGTTACCCAAGACCAGCACCACACCGCGTCCGGTGAGGTACAGTTCATTGGATTCGCCGGTCGGTCCTGGTAGGGCGATAACAGGCTCCAAAGCCGCGGCATCCTGCAGTAATTGCTTAGCCAGGCGTACGGTGGCAGCCGCTTCGGCATGTGCCGGCAGCTGTTCCAGTATCGGTTCCAGCAGTTGGCAGCGGTCGGCAAAGCCACGGCGGTTCCATGCTTCCCAGATGGCGGTTGCCTGAATATCCAGTGTATCGGTGGTGTGCATCATTCTTCCTCCGCCTTGGGCGTGGCTGCCGTAGCCAGTTGAGTAAAGCGTAGCAGATAGTGCGGGCCACCGGCCTTTGGACCCGTACCGGACAGACCTTGCCCGCCGAACGGTTGTACGCCGACGGTGGCGCCGACCTGGTTGCGGTTGATGTAGGTATTGCCAACGCGTGCACGCGACTCGATATGTGCTGCGGTACCTTCGTTACGGCTGTGAATGCCGAGCGTGAGACCATAGCCGCAGTGGTTGATTTGATCAATCAGCCTGTCCAGGTCACGTGCTTTATAGCGTACCAGGTGCATGATCGGACCGAATTGCTCGCGGCCCAATCGTTCGATGGAGTCGATCTCAAAGGCAGTGGGCGGTACGAAGGTGCCCTGATCCGCGTCTGCATGCAGTGGCGTCTGAGCCAGCAGTTTGGCATGACTCTTCATCTGATCGATATAGCTCAGCAACCCCTGCTGTGCTTCGGTATCAATGACAGGGCCGACATCCGTGCTGTGCAGGCAGGGATTGCCGATTTTCAGCTCGGCCATGGCACCCTGCAGCAAGTCGATGATGCGATCGGCGATATCGCTCTGTACACAGAGTACGCGCAGAGCCGAACAGCGCTGACCTGCCGATACGAAAGCGGATTGCACGGCATCCTTCACCACCTGTTCGGGCAGTGACGTCGAGTCAATGATCATGGCATTCTGGCCGCCGGTCTCGGCAATCAGCGGGACCGGTTCGGCATTGCGTCCGGCCAGAGCGCGATTGATCAGCCGAGCGGTTTCGGTGGAGCCGGTAAAGGCCACGCCGGCAATGCGTGGATCGCTTGTCAGGGGGGCGCCAACCGTAGCGCCATCGCCGGGCAACAGTTGTATGGCGCTGCCGGGGATGCCGGCTTCAAGCATCAGCTCGATGGCACGGCTTGCGATCAGACTGGTCTGTTCGGCGGGCTTGGCGATGACCGTGTTGCCGGCAGCCAGTGCAGCTGTAATCTGGCCGAGGAAAATGGCCAGCGGGAAGTTCCAGGGGCTGATACAGACAAACACACCCCGGCCGTTGCGGATCATTTGGCAGTGACTGCCGTCGGCGAGGGTTCGCTCAAGAGGGGTGCTGAAGAGCTGGTCGGCCTGCAGGCTGTAATACCGGCAGAAGTCCACTGCTTCACGTACTTCGTCAATCCCGTCCTGGATGGTTTTGCCCGCTTCCTGGTGGCACAGGGCAACCAGCTCCGCCAGATGTTCTTCCAGCAAATCTCCCAGTCGCATCAATGCCTGTGTGCGTACGCCCACCGGGGTTTGTTGCCATGATTGAACGCCGCCCTGCGCGGCGGCAATCGCCTGTTCTACGCAGGTGCTGTCGGCAAAGTATACCTGGCCGGCGCTGATGCGGTGATCATAGGGTGCTTTTACCTGAATTTCGGTGCCGGTCGTCAGGCGCTGGCCATTGATGATCGGCCCTCCCTGCCACTGGTGGTTGAGCCAACGTTGAATGTCGGCACTGAACGGTTGCCATTCAGCGGCAATATCGATGTTCGGGCCGCGTGAGTTCAGGCGCTTGTCACCGTAGATGTGACGTGGCAGCGGGATGCGTGGGTTATGCAGCGGATCACGCTTGTTCAGGGTCTGCCAGGGGTGCTCTACCAGATCGCTGATAGGGCAGCGAGCATCGACCAGTCGGTGTACGAATGAACTGTTGGCGCCGTTTTCCAGCAGGCGACGCACCAGGTAGGGCAGCAGGTCCTTGTGATTGCCAACCGGTGCGTAGATGCGTACCGCAACACCGGCCTGTTCCAGTACTCGGTCGTACAGAGCATCACCCATGCCATGCAAGCGCTGGAATTCGAACTGATTGTGCTGCGCTTCGGTCATGATTGCGGCAACGGTATGTGCGTTGTGGCTGGCAAACTGTGGCCAGATCAGGCCCTTGATGTGGTCGCTGAGCAGAAAACGGGCGCAGGCCAGATAGGATACGTCGGTGGCCTCCTTGCGGGTATAGACCGGATAGCCATCCAGTCCTTTTTGCTGGCACAGCTTGATTTCAGAGTCCCAGTAGGCGCCCTTGACCAGGCGCAGCGGTATCAGGTCGCCCTGCTGTTTCGCCAGTGCGGCTAGCCAGACGAGCACCGGCAGCGCTCGCTTGGAGTAAGCCTGCACAACCAGTCCGAAGCCGCCCCAGCCCTGGCAGTCAGGATGTTGATACAGCTTCTGGAACAGTTCCAGCGACAGCTCAAGTCGGTCGGCCTCTTCGGCATCGATGGTGATCGCGACATCCAGTGCCCGTGCCTGACGAATCAGCTTGAGCACAGTCTCGAACAGTTGCTGCATAACCTGCTCTTCTTGGCCGGGCTCGTAGCGAGGGTGCAGGGCGGACAGTTTGATCGATACGCTGGGCTTGGGGCCCTTGGCTTTTTTGTCCTGATAGTTGCCGACAAAGTTGATGGCGTTGCTGTAATCGTTCAGGTATTTGGCTGCATCGGCTCGGGTCAGTGCCGCTTCGCCGAGCATGTCGAAGGAATAGGTGTAGCCCTTTTGGCGAAAGTCGCTGCCGCGTTTCATGGCTTCATCGATATCGCGGCCGAGTACGAACTGATGCCCCATGATCTTCATCGCCTGTTGCATGACCTTGCGGATCAGAGGCTCGCCGAGGCGATTGACCAGACGGTTGATGACACCGGACGGTGTGCCGTCTTCGCGTTCGTCAAGCGTTACGACCTTGCCGGTCAGCAACAGACCCCAAGTGGAAGCGTTGACCAGTACGGAGTCCGAATGCTTAAGGTGGCTTTTCCAGTCGGCGACACTGAGCTTGTCGCGGATCAGGGCGTCTGCTGTCTCGGCGTCAGGTACCCGCATCAGTGCTTCAGCCAGACACATCAACAGGATTCCTTCGCGGGTGTCCAGACTGTATTCCAGCAACAGGGCATCGATCATATGGATGGCGCCATCATCGGCACGCACCTGCTCAATCAGGCGGGTGGCGGTGGCTTCAGTGCTGCTGATCTGATCGCGGGTCGGCTCGGCGAGTGGCATTAGCTCACGCAGCCATTGGCCCTCGTCGATGGCATAAAGCGGGGAGATCTGCGCCTGGAGCGTTTCCAGTGGCTGCTCGATGTATCCCGGATGCAGGGCATCAATCGCTTTGAACATAGACTTTTCCTCAACTCTTCTCCGCTGATGGCGGGCTGCAACACGCAGGCCGTATCGTCGGTCGCGGCCGTTCGAGAGGGCAGGATTACCCACTCGAACTGCATTTAATAACAGGCTGTGCGGAGAGGTCTTGTCTGAATCTATGCTTGTTTTGCCAAATCCTCCGGCAGAGCCTGGCCGTGTTGGCGCCGATAATGCGCCGGTGAAATCTGGAAGCGCTGGCTGAATGCGCGAGTCAACGCGCTCTGGCTGCAAAACCCGAAACGCCCTGCAAGTTGTGCAATGGGTGCCGCGGAGTTTTCCAGGGCGCTGCGCACAGCTCGCAGCCTGTACTCGCTGACGTATTCCTGCGGTGTGCGACCTGTTTCAGTTTTGAAACGGGCAAAAAACTGGCTGCTGCTGAGGCAAAACAGGCCTGCCAATTCGGCTACGCTGATGCGCCTTTCAATATGCAGTTCAAGGTAATCATCCAGCAGCTCAAGGTTGAGTCGTCCCGCCATGCCGCGAGGCTGTGGCAGAGGAAGGTATTCCAGCTGACGCTGCAATGAGCACAGCAGTGTGTTGCTGCAGGCTTCAAGCAGCAGCGAGTCTTCGGGGCTGCTTTCTACCTCGCGGCTGAGGGTGCGCAAGAGCAACTGCAATTGCGGTGGGCAGTTGAAGTAGCGTGCACTGCGGAACAGCTGCTCGACACGCTCCTGCTGCTGACGGTCTTCACTGTATGCCGGCAGATTGACGACCAGAATGCGGTTGTCGCCCAGTCCGCTGAAAATATGCTCGGTCGAGCAGGGAACCAGGCAGCCATGGCCGATGCTGACTTCTCGGCTGTGGCCTACCAGCTCAAATTCCGTTTCGCCTTCAAGCCCAAAAACCAGTTGGTGGTAATGATGGTCGTGTTGGTCTGCCGAACTGGGCAGGCTGATCAGTTGTGTCGATCGGTTCATGTGAGTGCCGTCATTGCCGTGGTCAATGGAGTATGGGTTAACCATAGACCAGTTATTGTACGGTGCAATTGGATGGATGTGATCAGGTCCATGCGCATTTGTGCCTTTTAGCGGTTACAATAGGCCACTTGAATTAACTGCGAACAGGATTGAGAGCGCGATGGCTGAACTGAAAAATGATCGCTTCCTGCGGGCGCTGCTGCGTGAGCCGGTCGATGTGACACCGGTCTGGATGATGCGACAGGCAGGGCGATATCTGCCGGAATACCGTGCCACCCGTGCGCAGGCCGGAGACTTTCTGAGTCTGTGCAAAAATCGTGAGCTGGCCTGTGAAGTGACACTGCAGCCGTTGGAGCGTTACGATCTGGATGCGGCCATCCTGTTTTCCGATATCCTCACTATCCCCGATGCCATGGGTCTGGGGCTCTACTTTGAGCAGGGTGAAGGCCCGCGTTTCAAGAAGATCATCCGAACCGAGAAGGATGTGGCCGAGCTGCCGATCCCCGATGCCGCCACCGATCTGGACTACGTCATGGCAGCTGTGAAAGAGATTCGTGGCGCTCTGTCCGGTCGTGTACCGCTGATCGGTTTTTCCGGCAGCCCCTGGACGCTGGCGACTTACATGGTTGAGGGCGGTTCCAGCAAGGATTTCCGCCATATCAAGCAGATGATGTATGCCACGCCCGAGGTGATGCATGCGCTGCTGGACAAGCTGGCGCAGTCGGTGACTACCTACTTGAATGAGCAGATCCGCAGTGGCGCTCAGGCGGTACAGATCTTCGATACCTGGGGTGGTGTGCTCAGCGGCCCCATGTATCAGGAATTTTCGCTCAAATACATGAAGCAGATCGTTGATGGCCTGATTCGTGAACACGAAGGCCGTCGTGTGCCGGTGATTCTATTCACCAAAAATGGCGGGCAGTGGCTTGAAGTGATGGCCGAAGCGGGTGCCGATGCTCTGGGCCTGGATTGGACCACCAATATCGATGATGCCCGTCGCCGCGTTGGTGACCGTATTGCGCTGCAGGGCAACATGGACCCAAGCGTGCTGTATGCGCCGGCTGATCGTATTCGCGCCGAGGTGGCGGATATTTTGCAGCGCTTTGGTTCTGGCAATGGTCATGTGTTCAACCTGGGGCACGGCATTCATCAGTTTGTTGATCCGGAAAGTGCCAAGGTGTTTGTGGATGCGGTGCACGAGTTGAGTGCCCAGTATCACCGCTAACCCACCTCCCTGTTGTGCGAGTCTGACAGGCAGCGGTGTGTTACACCGTTGCCTGTGTTGTATCTGCGGATTGAAAAAACATGAAGAAACTGTCGACGCTTTTTACCAATAACCGCAACTGGTCTGATCGCATCCGGGAGCAGGACCCTCAGTTCTTTCCCACGCTGGCCAGTCAGCAAGCGCCCGAGTACCTCTGGATCGGCTGCTCCGACAGTCGTGTTCCGGCCAACGAGATCGTTGATCTGTTGCCCGGCGAGCTGTTTGTTCACCGTAATGTCTCCAATATCGTGGTGCATACCGACATGAATTGCCTGTCTGTGCTGCAGTACGCAGTGGAGGTACTGAAGGTGAAGCATGTAATGGTGGTGGGGCACTATGGTTGTGGTGGTGTGCGCGCCGCGATGGAGCAGCGGCCACATGGTCTGATTGACAACTGGCTGCGCAATATTCGCGATGTTTACTACAAGCACCGTGCGCTGGTCGGTGTCTGGAAGGATACGCCGCAGCAGATCGATCAGTTGTGCGAGCTGAACGTGATTGAGCAGGCCTATAACGTCTGTAACACTACTGTGGTGCAGGATGCATGGAATCGTGGTCAGGAGCTGAGTGTGCATGGCTGGATTTACAGCCTTAAGAACGGTCGCCTGACCGATCTTGAATTTTGCGCCGAGGGGCCTGAAAGTGCCCAGAGTGAGTTGCAGGGAGCACAGAACAGGATCGAAGCAGCCCGCGCCTTCAGCTGATCAACAGCGTCAGCAGGGCACCCCCTGTCAGCAGCAACACAAACAGCAGAGCGCCCAGCGCCAGTGGGCGCCAGCCGGCAGCCCGAATCGCACTGATCCGGGTTGCAAATCCCAGAGCGGTCATCGCCATCCCCAGCAGCAGCTGGTCCAGCTGGTGGAGCCATGTCAGTATGGCGGCTGGTACCAGCTCAAGACTGTTCACCAGCGGCAGCAGCATGAAAACCAGCGCAAACCAGGGGATGGTCAGGCTCGGTGTTTCGCTGTTCTCTGTCCGATGCTGAAACAGACGACTCAGAACCAGCAGAACCGGTACCAGCAGCATCACACGCATCAGCTTGGTAACCACAGCCGTGTGAGCGCCATCCGCAGGTAACGTAGCGGCTATGGCGGTAACCTGTGCGACCTCATGTGTAGTGGCCCCAACAAGGCGGCCAAAGTCCCGTGCCGAACCATCAAACAGCGTCATTACCCAGCTTTGTGTAAACAGCCAGGGGTACAGCAGCATGGCCGCTGATCCGAACAGTACAACCGTTGCAATGGCGACAGGTACGGCCTGGTTGCGTGCACGCAGGGCTGGCGCCGTTGCCAGAACGGCAGCGGCACCACAAATGGCGCTGCCGGCGCCGATCAGCAGGGCTGTTGGTACGTCGAGTCGAAACCAGCGCACCCCGGCCCAGACCGCCGCGAGCAGGATGGTTGTGACCACAATTGCATCAATCAGCAGGGCCTCCCAGCCGGCAGTGCTGAGGTCATCCAGGCTGATGCGCAGTCCATAGAGGATAATGCCAGCTCGCAGCAGGTAGTGACGGGAAAATTGCAGGCCGCGTTCGGCCTGCTGGGTGAAATCCGAACTGCTGCAGTGGCCTGCTGCCATACCCAGTAACATGGCCAGTGTCAGTGGACCCAGCAGGGGGAATATTGGCAGCGGCATTTGGACCAGCGACAGGGCGGTCAATGTTAGAAAAAAGGCCAGTGCCAGGCCTGTAAACAGATAATGTCGACTGAGCAGAGTAACAAACATGGCAGCGAGACCTCTTGGCTGGGCTGGCTACCTTATAGAGCTGCAATGTATTAGTAAAAGGAGTAATTTATATAATATCTACCATAAAAATAGGTAAAAGAGATGATCTCTCTTCGCCAGCTGGAAATTTTCCTGGCCATTGCTGCCAAGGGATCAACTACGCAAGCTGCGGCGCAGGTGGCGCTGTCACAGTCAGCCATCAGTAATGCGCTGGCCGAGCTGGAGCAGCGCCTGGGTGTGCGGCTGTTTGACCGTGTCGGCAAGCGATTGGTACTGAATGAGGCGGGCCGACGACTGCAGCCAAGGGCACAGTTGCTGATGGCGCAGGCATGTGAGCTGGATGAGTTGTTTTCCAGTACTCAGGGGCGGCTGGCAGTCGGAGCCAGTACCACTATCGGCAACTACATGCTGCCGCAATTATTGGGGCGGGGTGGTGTTGATCAACCCTGTCGCCGAGTTGAGGTCGCTAACACCGAAGTGATTGCAGGACGTGTGGCGCGCTGTGAGCTGGATATTGGGTTGGTGGAAGGACAGGCGCGGCATCCAGATCTGGAGCTGACCCATTGGCAGGATGATGAGATGGTTGTGGTGGCATCGGCCGCTGGCGGTTGGACTGAAGCCGCTGTGACGCTGGAGCAGATGCCCTGGATCATGCGAGAAAAAGGCTCGGGCACGCGCAGTGTGGTAGAGGGGGAGTTCCCCGAACTCACGGCAAGCAGTGTCAGGCTGGAGCTGGGGAGCTCCGAGGCGATTCATCACGCCGTACTGGCTGGTTTGGGTGTAAGCTGTCTATCGCTGCAGGTGGTGGGACGTTCGCTTCAAAGTGGCGAGTTGGTGAGGCTGGTTCCGCAGCGCAGTATCCGTCGGCCACTGTATATTCTGCGCCATCGGCAGCGGCCGGATACGGCAGCGACGGCTGCATTCATGCAGTTGATAGGTCGGCAGGCAGGGCTGTAAACGAAAAAGGCCTGCATTTGCATGCAGGCCTTTCGGAATTTGGTGCCCAGAGACGGAATCGAACCGCCGACACGGGGATTTTCAATCCCCTGCTCTACCGACTGAGCTATCTGGGCTGGAAGAGGCGCCTATTCAACCAGTCTGTAACTGACGCGTCAAGTATCTTGCTGATTTTTATTCACAAAAGTGTCGGCTCACGATTGGGTGGCAGGGCAGGTCTGCTCCTGTTCGTTGTGATTCGGACCCGCCACACAGGCCCTCTAAGGGGCTTTTCGCGTGGACTCCAGAGCGCTGATCGTCTAGAATACTGGCGTTTAACCTGCTACGAATGCAGGCGGAACACAGCCAGACATATAAAAGCGAGGTAAACATCGTGTTTTGCCTCGCTTTTTTGCACGTATCCTATCCAACTGTCCAGATTATGCAGCGCATGCGCGGGGAGGTTCAATTGACGCGACCAGCCATTCTAGCCCTTGAAGACGGCAGCATTTTCAGGGGAATAGCAATTGGCGCCGATGGTGAGTCCAGTGGTGAGGTGGTGTTTAACACCTCCATGACCGGATATCAGGAGATCCTGACCGATCCTTCCTACTGCCGCCAGATTGTGACCCTGACCTACCCACACATCGGAAACACCGGTGCCAACGCGGAAGATGCCGAATCCGATCGCACATGGGCCGCCGGCCTGGTGATCCGTGATCTGCCGCTGGTGGCGAGCAACTTCCGTTCGGAACAGTCGCTGGACCAGTACCTTAAGGCCAATAACATTGTCGGTATCGCCGATATCGATACCCGTCGCCTGACCCGCATTCTGCGTGAGAAGGGCTCGCAGAACGGCTGTGTCATGGCCGGTGAAAATCTGGACGAAAACAAGGCCCTGGAAGCCGCGCGTGCGTTCCCGGGTCTGAAGGGTATGGACTTGGCCAAAGAGGTCAGCGTGACCGAGCGTTACGACTGGCGCTCCACTACATGGAAGCTGGGCGAAGGCCATCAGGATAAAACGGATGCCGAGCTGCCGTTCCATGTTGTGGCCTACGACTTCGGTGTGAAACTTAACATCCTGCGGATGCTGGTCGAGCGTGGCTGTCGCCTGACCGTTGTTCCGGCCAAGACTCCCGCTGCAGAGGTACTGGCGCTGAATCCGGATGGCGTGTTCCTGTCCAACGGCCCCGGCGACCCTGAACCCTGCGATTACGCCATCACGGCGATCGGCGAGATTCTGAGCAGTGGCGTGCCGGTATTCGGTATCTGCCTGGGGCATCAGCTGCTGGCGCTGGCCTCCGGTGCCAAAACGCTGAAAATGAACCATGGTCACCACGGTGCCAACCACCCGGTGCAGGATCTGGACAGCGCCCGTGTGATGATCACCAGCCAGAACCACGGTTTTGCCGTAGACGAGGCCTCGCTGCCGGCCAATCTGCGTGCAACCCATAAATCCCTGTTCGACGGTACACTGCAGGGGATCGAGCGCACGGACGTGCCTGCGTTCAGCTTCCAGGGGCACCCTGAAGCCAGTCCCGGCCCGCATGATGTCGCGCCTCTGTTCGATCGTTTTATCGAGCAGATGCAAGCGCGCCAGCAGGCCTGAATCCGCCCTGACAAGTCAGTGACAGCAACAGAGACGACCGGTTAAGACAGATGCCAAAACGTACGGACATAAACAGTATTCTCATCCTTGGTGCGGGCCCGATCGTGATCGGACAGGCCTGCGAATTCGACTACTCCGGAGCCCAGGCGTGCAAGGCGCTGCGTGAAGAGGGTTACCGTGTCATTCTGGTGAACTCCAACCCGGCGACCATCATGACCGACCCGGCCATGGCGGATGCGACCTACATCGAGCCGATCAACTGGAAGACCGTTGCCAAGATCATCGAAAAAGAGCGCCCGGATGCACTGCTGCCGACCATGGGCGGCCAGACTGCACTGAACTGTGCGCTGGACCTGGACCGCGAAGGTGTGCTGGCCGAATTCGGCGTCGAGATGATCGGTGCGACCCAGGATGCCATCGACAAGGCGGAAGACCGTGAGCGTTTCGACAAGGCGATGAAGAACATCGGCCTTGAGTGCCCGCGCTCCGCCATCGCGCACAGCATGGAAGAAGCGTTGCAGGTGCTGGACTCCATCGGCTTCCCGGCCATCATCCGTCCCTCCTTTACCATGGGTGGCTCCGGTGGCGGTATCGCCTACAACCGCGAAGAGTACATCGAGATCTGTGAGCGCGGTCTGGATCTGTCGCCGACCAAAGAGCTGCTGATCGACGAATCCCTGATCGGCTGGAAAGAGTACGAGATGGAGGTTGTTCGCGACAAGAACGACAATTGCATCATCGTCTGCTCGATCGAGAACTTTGATGCCATGGGCGTGCATACCGGTGACTCCATTACCGTGGCCCCGGCTCAGACCCTGACCGACAAAGAGTACCAGATCATGCGTAACGCATCGATCGCGGTACTGCGTGAGATCGGTGTCGAAACCGGTGGCTCCAACGTGCAGTTCGGCGTGGACCCGGAAACTGGCCGTGTCGTTGTGATCGAGATGAACCCCCGTGTGTCGCGCTCTTCCGCCCTGGCATCCAAGGCCACCGGCTTCCCGATCGCCAAGATCGCGGCCAAGCTGGCGGTAGGTTACACCCTGGATGAGCTGCAGAATGATATTACCGGTGGCCGCACCCCGGCATCGTTCGAGCCGTCCATCGATTATGTTGTCACCAAGATTCCGCGTTTCACCTTTGAGAAATTCCCTCAAGCCAACAGCCGTCTGACGACTCAGATGAAGTCCGTGGGCGAGGTGATGGCGATCGGCCGTACTCAGCAGGAGTCACTGCAGAAAGCCCTGCGCGGGCTTGAAGTCGGTGCTACCGGCTTCGATCCGATCGTGGATCTGAATGCCGAAGACGCGCGTGACGATATCGTGCGTGAACTGACCCAGCCGGGTGCTGAGCGTATCTGGTACATCGGTGACGCTTTCCGTCTCGGCATGAGCGTGGATGAAATCTACAAGCTGAGCGGCGTGGATCCCTGGTTCCTGGTACAGATCGAAGACATCATCAAGGATGAGCAGCGCGTGTCCGAAACCGCGCTGAGCGATCTGGACAAGGGTCAGATCTTCCGCCTCAAGCGCAAGGGCTTCTCCGATGCACGCCTGGCGCAGCTGTTGGGTGTGAGTGAAAAGTCGTTCCGCAAGCAGCGTCAAAGCCTGGGTGTACGCCCGGTGTTCAAGCGCGTAGATACTTGTGCCGCCGAGTTTGCCACCGATACCGCCTACATGTACTCCACCTATGAGGAAGAGTGCGAAGCCAACCCGTCCGACCGTGAGAAGATCATGGTGATCGGTGGTGGCCCGAACCGTATCGGCCAGGGTATCGAGTTTGACTATTGCTGCGTACATGCAGCGCTGGCGGCGCGTGAAGACGGTTATGAGACCATTATGGTCAACTGTAACCCGGAAACCGTCTCCACCGACTATGACACCTCCGATCGCCTGTTCTTTGAGCCGATTACCCTCGAAGACGTGCTGGAAATTGTTCATGTCGAGAAGCCAAAGGGTGTGATCGTGCAGTACGGTGGTCAGACGCCGCTGAAACTGGCGGTAGCGCTGGAGCAGGCCGGTGTACCGATAATTGGTACCAGCCCGGAAGCGATCGACCGTGCCGAAGACCGTGAGCAGTTCCAGCAGATGCTCAAGCGACTGGGTCTGAAACAGCCGGAAAACGCCACCGTGCGTAGCCTGGAGGAGGCGATCGTTGGCGCCGGCAAGATCGGTTACCCGCTGGTGGTGCGCCCCTCCTACGTGTTGGGTGGTCGTGCCATGGAAATCGTCTACAAGGAAGACGAGCTGCGTCGCTACATGACTACTGCGGTGCAGGTCTCCAACGATGCTCCGGTGCTGCTGGACCATTTTTTGAATGCTGCGGTTGAGGTCGATATCGATGCCGTCAGCGACGGCAAAACCGTCGTCATCGGTGCCATCATGCAGCATATCGAGCAGGCGGGTGTTCACTCTGGTGACTCGGCTTGTTCGCTGCCGCCGTACAGCCTGGCGGCCGATGTGCAGGACGAAATGCGTGAGATGGTCCGCAAGATGGCACTGGAACTGGGCGTGGTCGGTCTGATGAACGTGCAGTTGGCCTATCAGGATGGCGAAATTTACGTCATCGAGGTGAACCCGCGTGCTTCTCGTACCGTACCGTTCGTTTCCAAGTGCATCGGAGTATCGCTGGCCAAGATCGCTGCGCTGGTGATGACCGGCAGGACCTTGCAGGAACTTGGTTTCACCGAGGAGATCGTACCGAAATTCTTCAACGTGAAGGAAGCGGTATTCCCGTTCAACAAGTTCCCGGGCGTGGACCCGATCCTTGGCCCGGAAATGAAGTCGACCGGTGAGGTTATGGGTACCGGAGCCACTTTTGGCGAAGCGTTCATGAAAGCGCAGATTGGTGCCGGTGAGAAGATGCCGTCAGCCAGTGGCAAAGCGTTTATCTCCGTACGTGACGTGGATAAGACTGCAGTCGTGCCGGTAGCCAAAGACTTGGCAGCACTGGGCTTTTCACTGGTAGCGACGGCAGGTACCGCTGCGCTGCTTGAAGAGGCGGGGCTTAGCGTGGCACGGGTGAACAAGGTGGCGGAAGGTCGTCCCAATATCGTGGACATGATCAAGAACGGTGAAATCGTTTATGTGATCAATACCACTGAGGGCCGCAAGGCGATTGCCGATTCCGCTGAAATTCGTCGCTCGGCGCTGCAGCACAAGGTTCCCTATACCACAACACTGGCAGGGGCAGCAGCGACCGCTGAAGCGCTGAAATATGGCGAAGAGAAAACCGTGCGTCGTCTGCAGGACGTGCACGCAGGAGTAGCAGAATGAAACGGGTACCGATGACGGTTGCCGGTGAAAAGAAACTGCGTGAAGAGCTGGCCGACCTCAAGTCGGTCCAGCGTCCCGCGGTGATTGCGGCCATCGCTGAAGCGCGTGAACATGGCGATCTGAAAGAAAATGCCGAGTATCACGCCGCTCGAGAGCAGCAGGGTTTTATTGAAGGTCGTATTCGTGAACTTGAGTACAAGTTGTCTCAGGCTCAGGTCATTGACGTTACAGCTATTCCGCATACGGGTAAGGTGATTTTCGGCACCACGGTGGAGTTGATCAACATCGATACCGAAGAGGAAGTGCGCTATCAGATCGTGGGTGATGATGAAGCCAGCATCAAGGACGGCAAGATTTCGGTCAACTCACCGATCGCGCGCGCGCTAGTAGGTAAGATGGAAGGGGATATTGCAGCTGTGCAGACGCCTTCCAGTATGATCGAGTATGAAATTGCAGCGGTAGAGCATATCTAGTCAGCTGAAATAAAAAAACCGCCGGGTGTCGGCGGTTTTTTTTGGCTGCGTCTCAGCGCAGTAAATTGGACAGTTTGGGGTTGGGGTCGCGTGAAGGTCGATAAAGCAGGGCAATGTTGCCGATCTGCTGTACCAGTTCTGCTTCCACGATATCGCACAGCTCGCGCACCAGTTGGCGCTTGATGTCGCGATCTCCAACGGAGAACTTCACCTTGATCAGTTCGTGGTCTTCAAGGGCGCGATCCACTTCAAGCTGAATGTTTTCGGACAGCCCCTTGCCGGCCACCATAACGATCGGGTTCAGGTTATGACCCAGGGTGCGGAAGTGCTTCTTTTGCTCAGGCGTCAAGCTCATACTAGAATATGGTGCCTCTTGATTCGGGGATGGATCCCGTTTGATCAGATAAAGAGGTATTTTACCTGAGTCATGCCGGCCTGAGTAGCGCTTCGGTCTCGCCTGACGGTGATGTTGCCGAGGGGGCGCTAAGGAACATTTTTCGATTTGGCGAATCGAAGGAAGTTAATAGGATTGCATGTTGCTGCCTGCTCGGAACAGGGTTTGCACGCGTACAACGATAAACAGGTTGCAGGGCGGTACCGATTGGTTGAAAGTGGCAATCAGTATGGCCGACAGAATTGAGTGAACAGAGGGTGATCCATTGAACGATATGGCAAAAAATCTGGTGTTGTGGCTGGTGATAGCAGCAGTCCTGCTCACAGTCTTCAACAATTTCAGTGCCGAGAGTGATGCCGGAAAGCTGAGTTATTCAGACTTTGTTGCTGAGGTTCAGGCTGACCGTGTATCCAAGGTCACCATCGATGGCTATACCATCATTGGGCAACGCAGTAATGGGGAGCGTTTCGAGACCGTGCGACCGGCTGTACAGGATCCCAAGCTTATCGATGACCTGCTGCAACATAATGTGGTGATCGAAGGCAAGCAGCCGGAGCGGCAGAGCATCTGGACCCAGTTGTTGGTCGCCTCTTTCCCGATCCTGGTGATTATTGCCGTGTTCATGTTTTTCATGCGCCAGATGCAGGGCGGCGGTGGCGGCAAGGGTGGGCCCATGTCGTTTGGCAAGTCCAAGGCACGCATGATGAGCGAAGATCAGGTCAAAACCACGTTTGATGATGTGGCGGGTGTTGAGGAAGCCAAGGAGGAGGTGAAAGAGCTTGTCGATTACCTGCGTGATCCCGGCAAGTTCCAGCGCCTGGGGGGGCATATCCCGCGCGGTGTGCTGATGGCAGGGTCTCCTGGTACCGGTAAAACCCTGTTGGCCAAGGCAATCGCAGGTGAGGCGCGCGTACCTTTCTTCAGTATTTCCGGTTCTGACTTTGTGGAAATGTTTGTGGGTGTAGGTGCTTCGCGTGTGCGTGACATGTTCGAGCAGGCCAAAAAGCATGCCCCCTGCATCATATTCATCGATGAGATTGATGCCGTAGGTCGTCACCGTGGTGTTGGTATGGGTGGTGGCAACGATGAGCGCGAGCAGACGTTGAACCAGTTGCTGGTCGAGATGGACGGCTTTGAGGGTACCGAAGGCATTATCGTAATTGCAGCCACTAACCGCCCCGATGTGCTTGACCCTGCGTTGTTGCGCCCCGGCCGTTTTGACCGCCAGGTGCATGTAGGTCTGCCGGATATCCGCGGTCGTGAACAGATTTTGAAAGTACATATGCGCAAGGTGCCGCTGGGTGATGACGTTAAACCTGAATTGATTGCGCGCGGTACGCCCGGCTTCTCTGGTGCTGACTTGGCTAACCTGGTCAACGAGGCAGCGTTGTTTGCAGCGCGCAACAACCGTCGTACGGTCGGCATGGAGCAATTCGAGCAGGCCAAGGACAAAATCATGATGGGTGCTGAGCGCAAATCCATGGTGATGTCCTATAAGGAGCGCCTGAATACGGCCTATCATGAGGCAGGTCATGCCATTATTGGCCGTGTAATGCCGGAGCACGACCCTGTGTACAAAGTGTCGATCATTCCGCGTGGACGTGCGCTGGGCGTTACCATGTTCCTGCCGGAAGAGGATCGTTACAGCCACAGCCGTCAGTGGATTATTTCCCAGATCTGTTCCCTGTATGGTGGTCGTCTGGCGGAAGAGATGACACTGGGCAAGGAGGGTGTGACTACCGGTGCTTCCAACGATATTCAGAAAGCCACTTCTCTGGCTCGCAATATGGTGACTCGCTGGGGTCTGAGTGAAAACCTTGGCCCGCTGCTGTACGGTGATGAAGATGATGATCCGTTTGGTCGTGGCATGGGGCAGGGTGCCAAACCGATGTCGGAAGAAACTCAGCGTCGCATCGATGCTGAAGTGAAGACGATCATCGATGAATGCTATGCCCGCGCGAAGAAGACACTTGAAGATAATCGCGATATTCTGGATGCCATGGCCCAGGCATTGATGAAGTACGAAACCATCGGTGCAGTGCAGCTGGATCAGTTGATGGCACGGCAGGAGGTAACTCCGCCGGACGGCTGGGTTGAGGCTCAGGAGCGAGCAGATCAGGCCGAGCGTGATATGGAAGAACGCAAGACTCGTGAGCAGTCACAGCCGGGTGAGGCAAGCGACGAGGCGGATGTCGGTACAGGGGATGCAGGTGTCGATGATGACCCGCAGGCTCCGAATCAGGATGATCAGGAAAGGCCTCGCCGCGAGGATGATCGCTGAAGTCGGGGCTCTGGTATTATATAAAGGCTGGCGTGCGCGCTGGCCTTTTTTGTTTCAGTTGCAGGATTTAACAGCTATGGCGGTTTTGAAATGTGCCGGTCGCACGCTGGATCTGGCGCGGGTGCAGGTGATGGGGATTCTTAACGTCACACCCGACTCATTTTCGGATGGTGGCAGCGTCTATGAAGCACAGCATCTCTCGGTTGAACGCGCGCTACAGAAAGCTGCGCAGATGGTAAATCAGGGCGCAACCCTGATCGATATCGGGGGCGAATCGACTCGTCCCGGCGCCGAACCGGTACCGGTTCAGGAAGAGCTGGAAAGAGTCGTGCCGGTGGTGGAGAAGCTGTCACGCGAGTTGGATGTGGTGCTCTCAGTCGACACCAGTGCGTCTGAAGTGATGCAGGCTGCCGCAAGTGCCGGTGCGCATCTGCTCAATGATGTGCGTTCGTTCTCGCGACCGGGGGCTTTTGAGGTGGCAGTTGCGTCTGATCTGGCACTCTGCGTCATGCACATGCAGGGCAGCAGCCCAGCTACCATGCAGCTGAGGCCACATTATCGTGATGTGACGGAAGAAGTGGAGCATTTTTTACAGTTTCAGCTCCAGCGTTGTCGAGAGGCAGGCATCTCGGATGATCGGATAGTGCTGGACCCCGGATTTGGTTTTGGTAAGACACTTGAGCATAATCTTGAGCTGTTGAATCGGATGCAGCGACTGCAGGCGCTCGGTGCACCGCTTTTGGTGGGGACCTCCCGCAAATCAATGGTAGGGCTGGCACTTGGCAGGCCGGTGGATCAGCGTCTCTATGGCAGTCTGGCTACTGTCGCACTGGCGGTTGGCAAGGGGGCAAAAATTATCCGCGTTCATGATGTGGCGCCTACGGTAGATGTGGTGCGAATGACCGAAGCGGTTCTTAACGAAACGGCAGGAGTGTGACCGGTGAGCAGGAAGTATTTTGGAACCGATGGTATTCGTGGTGAGGTAGGCCAGTTCCCGATCACGCCTGATTTTGTTCTCAAACTGGGTTGGGCGGCGGGCTGTGTTTTTGCCCGTGAGGGGCGAAGCAAAATCCTGATTGGGAAGGATACGCGTATTTCAGGTTACATGTTCGAGTCTGCACTTGAGGCCGGGTTGTCAGCGGCGGGGGTGGATGTGCTGCTCACCGGGCCCATGCCCACACCTGCGATTGCCTACCTCACCCGAACCTTCAGAGCAAACGCCGGAATTGTGATCAGTGCCTCGCACAATGTCTATTCCGATAACGGCATCAAGTTCTTTTCCGGCGATGGCACCAAACTCCCGGACAGCATTGAGCGTGCGATTGAGGCACAAATGGATCTGTCCATGACGACGGTGCCGTCCGTCGACTTGGGCAAGGTTCGCCGTGTTGATGATGCGGCAGGGCGCTACATAGAATTCTGTAAAGGGACTGTCAGCGGCAACCTGAATCTCAGGGGGCTCAAAATCATTCTCGATTGTGCCAATGGCGCGACCTATCACGTGGCACCAAAAGTGCTGGCGGAGCTGGGTGCCGAGGTGATTGAGATTGCGTCTTCGCCTGACGGGGTCAATATCAATGAAGCCTGTGGTGCTACCGACACGACACGGCTGCAAAAAGTGGTGATGGCCGAAGAGGCTGACTTGGGTGTGGCACTGGATGGTGATGGTGACCGCCTGATGCTGGTGGATCATCGCGGTGAGCTGGTTGATGGTGATGAAATCCTTTTTATCATCGCGCGGAGCCTGCTGCAGCAACAGGCTTTGAGTGGGGGTGTGGTTGGCACACTGATGTCGAATTTTGGTCTGGAGCAAGCGCTCGCGCAGCTGGATGTGCCTTTTGTCAGAGCCAAGGTCGGTGATCGCTACGTGATCGAGCAGATGCAGCAGCATGGCTGGGTCCTTGGTGGTGAAAGCTCGGGCCATATCGTGTGCGGCAACCTGACCACTACTGGCGATGGACTGGTTGCGGCGCTTCAGGTTCTGAAAGCGATACAGGAACACGGCCAGTCTCTGCATGAATTAAAGGCCGGTATGCACAAAATGCCGCAAGTCATGATCAATGTTTCCATGCCGGGTCGGCCTGACCTGAGTCAGGTCGCGCCGGTGCAGGAGGCTGTAGCAGCCACTGAGTTCGAGCTGGGCAGTCGTGGGCGTGTACTGCTGCGCCCATCGGGTACCGAGCCGGTGGTGAGGGTTATGGTTGAAGGTGAGGATGGTGCTGAAGTGAAGCGCCTCTGTCAGGAACTGGCCACAAGGGTAGAAAAAGAACTGGCGGTACTTGCCAGCCAGTGATGAGCTAACGCGGAGGTAATTAGAAGCTGTCATCCTTTTTACCTGCTTCGTCAATCTATTGACATCCTCTCTCTATTCGGTAGATTGTCAGAATCCTGACAATGCCCGGACACCCCCATGAGCATAACCAACAGTGGAGTTTCTGACCAGCCTCCTTTCCAGGCTCTGATCATCGATGACGATGCTGACAGGCGTGAGACCTTGCGTGCCTGTTTGCAGTTTATCGAGCTTGAGTGTCATGTTTTTGACTTTGTAAGCTGGCTACAGCAGAGCAGGGCATTTGCGCTGGACTCGGTGGGGGTAGTGTTGATTGGTGAGAGCAGTCTGCCAATTGCGCTGAATAAGCTGGTCGCCGAGCTGGATCGGGGGCCGGTTATCCCTAAGCTGTTGACCTGTGACTGGCCGGAGCTGGATCAGGCTGCATTTGCGCAGTCCGGTATTCTGGGTGTGCTGGCGCAGCCTTATCGTTATCCACAGTTACTGGATTGGCTGCATCAATGTGCCCTTCTGCGTGAGCGTGGCATAACTGAGCCGCGTGCACTGCCGGATATGCCGGGTTTTGTCGGCCAGAGTGCGCCCATTCGCGAAATCCGGCACCTTATTGCTCAGGTGGCACCACGTGATATCAGTGTCCTGATTACCGGTGAGTCCGGTACCGGCAAGGAGGTGGTGGCGCGTTGCCTGCATGAGCATTCGCCGCGCCGTGACGGGCCTTTTGTGCCGGTCAACTGTGGCGCCATTCCATCCGAGCTGCTCGAAAGTGAGCTGTTCGGTCATGAGAAAGGGGCGTTTACCGGTGCTATCTCCAGCCGACCCGGTCGGTTTGAACTCGCCAACGGCGGTACGCTGTTTCTGGACGAAATCGGTGATATGCCGCTGCCGATGCAGGTCAAGCTGCTGCGTGTGTTGCAGGAGAGGCAGTTTGAGCGGGTGGGAGGCAGCAAAACACTGGAAGTGGATGTGCGCATTGTGACCGCGACCCACAAGAATCTGGAGCTGATGATTCAGGATGGGCAGTTCCGCGAAGATCTGTATTACCGCCTCAATGTATTCCCCATCGAAATGCCCGCACTGCGCGACCGGCTGGAGGATCTGCCATTACTGATCAATAATCTGAGTCAGCAATTGGATGAGACCGGCTCCGGCCGACTGCAGTTCCATCCCGCCGCGCTGGAGTCTTTGCGCCTGCACCCATGGCCGGGCAACGTAAGGGAGCTGGCCAATCTGGTTGAGCGGCTCAGTATCATCCACCCCGGCGGTGTGATCGGGGTGTCGGAGCTGCCGCCCAAGTTTCGCCATATTGAAGAGCCGGACCCTGAGCGTTATGTGCGGCCTGAGCTGCCGCTGCCGGTTGATACGGAGCAAGCTACCGCCTCCGCCGAGATTGCCGCTGCTGAGGCACTGCCTGCCGAAGGGGTTGATCTCAAGGCCTGGCTGGAATCCCATGAGCAACGCTTGATCCATCAGGCACTTGATGCGACCGATCAGGTGGTATCGAAAGCGGCACGCCTGCTGCAGATTCGGCGTACCACGCTGGTGGAAAAGATGCGCAAATACGGGATTGAACGCCAGTGACTGAAGACCAACCGCTGCAACAACGGATCGCCGAACTTGAACGTCAGGTGGCTGCACTTCAGGCCGACAGGGTGGCCCTTGAGCGCCTGCGCCGCCTTATTGATCGTATGCCCGGCGGAGTGCTGGTTATCGGTCAAACCGGACGTATTACGGAATTCAACCCGGCTGCGGTGTTGTTGCTGGGGATAGAGTTGGCCAATAAAACCTGGCTGGAGGTGATCAATCAGTGTTTTGCACCGAGGCCAGACGATGGCCATGAGGTATCGCTGAAGAACGGCCGCCGTGTCAGTCTGTCGACACAGGCATTGGATGGCGAACCGGGCCAGCTGGTGTTTATCACCGACCAGACCCACACCCGTACGCTGCAGGAGCAGCTGCACCATTACCAGCGGCTGTCGGAAATGGGGCGGATGATGGCCTCGCTGGCGCATCAAGTGCGGACACCGCTGTCGGCGGCACTGCTCTACGCTAGCCACTTGATGGCACCGCAGCTGGATGATGACAAGCGGATCCGCTTTGCCGGCAAGGTTAAATCGCGCCTGACTCACCTAGAGCAGCAGGTGCGTGACATGTTGATCTTCGCCCGCGGTGAAACCCGATTGGAAGACCGTGTTGATGGCCGTACCTTGATGGCAAGGTTGGAAGACTTGCTGGATCAGCCTTTGAGCCAGCACGATGCAGATTGTGATTGCATCAACGAAGCACCTGATGCGGTGATCCAGTGCAATCTCGAAGCCCTGCTTGGGGCAGTGCTCAATCTGGTTAACAACGCCCTGCAGGCCTGCGAAGAGGGCTCTGAGCTCACGCTGCGTCTGGCCCAAGAGGGAGACAGGCTACTGCTTGAAGTGATTGATGATGGCCCGGGCATGGATGCCGCTACACTGAAGCGGGCGCAGGAGCCCTTCTACACTACCAAATCACATGGCACGGGGCTTGGCCTTGCCATCGCTCAGGTGATGGCACGAGCGCATCATGGCGAGTTTGCTTTGGCTTCGACACCGGGTGTCGGCACCCGTGCGAGCTTCCGTCTGCCCCTGATCAATTCCACCGCACAGGAGTCGGCATGAGTGTAAAAGTCTTGATTGTTGAGGATGATATCGACCTGCGCGAGGCGATTACCGATACACTGGCACTGGCGGATATCCACTATCTGGAAGCCGGCAGTGGTGAGGACGCGCTGGCGTTGCTGAAGCGGGACAGTGTGGATATGGTGATCTCTGATGTGAACATGCCCGGTATGGACGGCCATCAACTGCTGGCCCATCTGAAGCAGCAGACCCCCTCATTGCCGGTGGCCCTTATTACCGCCTATGGTCAGGTGGAGCGGGCGGTGGACGCGATCCGCAACGGCGCCGCTGACTACCTGATGAAACCCTTTGAGCCGCAACAGCTGATTGATCTTATCCGCACCCATGCGCAGGGCCTGCTGACGACGCAGTATGACGAACCCGTGGCTGAAGCACCGGGCAGTCGCCAGCTGCTGCAGCTGGCGCAACGGGTGGCCACAACCGACTCTACCGTACTGATCACCGGTGAGTCCGGTACCGGCAAGGAGGTGCTGGCACGATATATCCACAATCACTCGCCCCGTGCTGACAAGCCGTTTATCGCCATCAACTGCGCCGCCATTCCCGAGAGCATGCTGGAAGCAACTCTGTTCGGCCATGAAAAGGGCGCTTTCACAGGCGCCATCAGCAGCCAGCCCGGCAAGTTTGAACAGGCCAACGGCGGTACGCTGCTGTTGGATGAGATCAGCGAAATGGATCTGGGGCTGCAGGCCAAGCTGTTGCGAGTGTTGCAGGAGCAGGAGGTGGAGCGTATTGGTGGGCGCAAGGTAATCCCGCTGGATGTGCGCCTGCTGGCCACCAGTAACCGCCAGCTGGAACAGACCGTGGCGGAGGGAAAGTTCCGTGAGGATCTCTACTACCGTCTGAACGTGTTCCCGCTGCAATGGCAGCCGCTGCGCGAGCGACCGGAAGATATCCGCCCGCTGGCCGAGCGCCTGCTCAAACATCACTGCCGCAAGATGGGTCGCAATCTGGCATCGCTGGACCCAACAGCCGCCAGCAGTTTGTGCGAGCATCATTGGCCGGGCAATGTGCGTGAGCTGGATAATGTAATCCAGCGTGCGCTGATTCTTCAGGCCGGCAACCGGATTACGGCCGCTGATCTGCATCTGGGCAGTGCTGCGATCCCGCTGCGTAATGGGGCCACACAGCCAGCCCCGTCAGACAGCCTGCCCACGGACACAGACGAGCCTGAAATGGACCTGGCCGAGGGCTTGTTGGGCAAAGACCTGAAACAGCATGAGTATCAACTTATCGTAGAGGCCCTGCGTGCCACTTCAGGCAGCCGAAAGGATGCTGCTGAAAAATTGGGCATCAGTCCACGCACGCTGCGATACAAGCTGGCGCGAATGCGAGAAGAGGGAATTGATCTGGAGTCATTGCTGTCAGGTAAGTAAGTGCACGCTTACTGTGTAGTATATGACTTTTGTCGGTATCCGAGTAGACCAATGTCTAATTCAGGGGACCCGAGTGGCTTCGGTATAACCTCTCATTAATCAACTCGATCGCGCCGACAATAGCGACTATAAATAAGTGCGGCGTTCCACGTTATAAAAACAAAACGCAAGCTAAGGGCATCACGATGAGTGAACAGAACGTATATCCGGTCGATCCGGCTTTTGCTGCCAAGGCGCATGCCGATGACGACAAATATCAGGCGATGTATGAGCAGTCGATCAACGACCCGGAAGCCTTCTGGGGCGAGCAGGGCAAGCGCCTGGACTGGTTCAAGCCATACACCAAGGTTAAAAACACCACGTTTGATCCGCACACTGTCGATATCAAATGGTACGAAGACGGCGAACTGAACGCCTCCTACAACTGCCTTGACCGCCACCTGGAAACCCGTGGCGATCAGGTCGCGATCATCTGGGAAGGCGACGACCCGAGCGAAGACGAAAAGATTACCTACCGTGACCTGCACGCACGCGTGTGTCGCTTTGCCAACGCGCTGAAAGCCAAGGGCGTTCAGAAGGGCGACGTGGTCACTCTCTACATGCCGATGATCCCGGAAGCCGCCGTTGCCATGCTTGCCTGTGCTCGCGTGGGTGCGGTGCACTCCATCGTGTTCGGTGGCTTCTCGCCGGAAGCACTGGCAGCCCGTATTGAAGGCGCCAAGTCGAAGGTGGTGATCACCTCCAACTACTCGCTGCGCGGTGGCAAGGTCGTGCCGCTGAAAGAAAATGTCGACAAGGCACTGGATCATCATGAAGCCGGCAACCTGATCGAGACCGTTTTTGTCGTCAAACGTGTCGATAAGGATGTGGCCTGGAACGACAGTCGCGATGTCTGGTACGAAGGCGCTGTTGCTGAACAGTCCGACGACTGCCCGGCCGAGCCGATGAACGCCGAAGCACCGCTGTTCATCCTGTACACCTCCGGTTCTACCGGTGCGCCCAAGGGTCTCAAACACACTACTGGCGGTTACATGGTGTACGCTGCCATGACTCATCAGTACGTATTCGATTATCACGAAGGTGATGTGTACTGGTGTACTGCTGACGTGGGCTGGGTGACCGGTCACAGCTACATCGTTTACGGCCCGCTGGCCAACGGCGCCACCACACTGATGTTTGAAGGTGTGCCGAGCTACCCGGACAACAGCCGTTTCGGCCGCGTGATCGAGAAACACAAGGTTAATCAGTTCTACACCGCTCCGACCGCCATCCGTGCACTGATGCAGCAGGGTGAAGATGTACTGGGCGACTCTGACCTGTCCAGTCTCAAGCTGCTGGGCTCTGTGGGCGAGCCGATCAACCCTGAAGCCTGGACCTGGTATCACCGCATCTTTGGTAAGGGTAAGTGCCCAATCGTAGATACCTGGTGGCAGACTGAAACCGGCGGCATCATGATTGTTCCGCTGCCGGGTGCAACGGCCACCAAGCCTGGTTCAGCCACGCGTCCGTTCTTCGGCGTACAGCCGGAGCTTCTGGATGGTGAAGGCAAGGAGATCGAGGGTGCCGGTGAAGGCAACCTGGTGATCAAGGATTCCTGGCCGGGCCAGAGTCGCTCCATCTGGGGCGACCATGAGCGCTTCATTCAGACCTACTTCAGCACCTTCAAGGGTGTGTATACCACAGGTGACGGTGCCCGCCGTGATGAAGACGGCTACTACTGGATCACCGGTCGTGTGGATGACGTCATCAACGTATCCGGTCACCGTATGGGTACCGCCGAAGTCGAGTCCGCACTGGTAGCTCACCCGGCTGTTGCCGAGGCCGCTGTTGTCGGTTATCCGCATGATCTTAAGGGGCAGGGCATCTATGTGTATGTCACCCTGCAGAGCGGCTTCGATGCCAGCGATGAGCTGATGAAAGAGCTGCGTAACTGGGTTCGTTCCGAGATCGGCCCAATCGCGTCGCCGGACCTGATCCAGTTCGCACCGGGCATGCCTAAGACCCGCTCAGGCAAGATCATGCGCCGTATTCTGCGCAAGATCGCCGAGGACGATTTCGGAGCGCTGGGTGACACCTCCACCCTGGCTGACCCGACTGTGGTGGATGATCTGATTGAGCACCGCATGAACCGTAAGGGCTGATCAACGCCCGGCAGGGTAACAGCCATTGAAACGCCCGCCGCTCACCCGGCGGGCGTTTTTGTTTGGGGATTGGCGACAAACTCGCAGCTTGGTGCAGCACTGTCGACAATGAGGTGGTATTATTGCCCCCAAGTAAAGGCCCCCTATTTGACTGATTGGCACAACATTCGACAACTTCGGCTACTCTTAAGCGGGCCAAGGAACGAGGGAGACGATGCATGCAACTGGCACAAAAGATCATTATTGCTGACGACCATCCGCTATTTCGCGCAGCGCTGCGACAAGCGGTGACTCAGGCGGTACCCGGTGTCGAGATTGTCGAAGCCGACAGTCTGGCGGCGGTGCAGGAGAAGGTCGAACAACACGGCGATGCTGATCTGGTGCTGCTGGATATCCACATGCCGGGTACGCATGGCTTTTCCGGGCTGGTGTTCCTGCGTGGCCAGCACCCTGGCGTGCCGGTGGTCGTGGTATCCGGTAGCGAACAGCCGCATGTTATGAAGCGTGCCATCGATTACGGTGCGTCCGGATTTATCCCCAAGTCCGCACCATTGGAAACCATTTCCGAGGCGATTACCGCCGTACTGGAGGGTGAAGAGTGGTTGCCACAGGAGCTGACCGAGAACATGGGCGATGTGAGCGAAGAGGACCAGCAGTTTGCGGCGGCGCTTGCCTCCCTGACACCGCAGCAGTTCCGCGTTCTGACCATGTTGACCGAAGGGCTCTTGAACAAGCAGATCGCCTACGAACTGAGTGTGTCGGAAGCGACCATCAAGGCCCACGTGACTGCCATTCTACGCAAGCTTGGTGTGCATAGCCGTACTCAAGCGGTTATTGCGGCCCAGCGTTTGGGCGTTGAGCCGCCCAAAACCGAAGTCTGATTCCACTTTTTCCCGGGCGCCATACTGGCCCGGGTCATGCCTCTTTTTTCAGTCCTTTTCCGCCCTCAGGGTAGCAATGATCTTGTTGATCATCGCACGCAGTGCCGCCGGCTTGATTGGCTTGGTCAGCAGCTGTGCCTGAGCCGTGTCGATCTCGTCGCGCACTTCGTCAGTGCGATCCGCGGTGATCACAATGGCAGGCGAGAAGTATTCTGCATTGGCAGGCTGGCCCTCAAGTACGGCCAGCTGACGCAGCGCCATGACACCGGTCTCGGTCTCGCCCAAGTGGTAGTCCGCCAGCACGATATCCGGTACCCAGCTGCGTTCCAGTGTGACCGCAACCGCTTCATCGCCCGAGAGAGCGGTCACCACATCACAGGACCAGCCCTGCAGCAGTGCACTCATTCCTTCCAGAATCTTGGGCTCGTTGTCGATCACCAGTACCTTGATGCCGTTGAGTCCCTTGCTGCGTATCCAGCCACGCTGCTCGGGCTTGGGTTTCTGTGCCAGTGAGGCATCCCCCAGTGGCAGGGTGATGCTGAATACTGTGCCCTGACCCGGCCAGGAGCGAACCTTGAGCTGGTGCCCCAACATGCGGGCGATACGGTCGGTAATTGCAAGCCCCAGTCCCAGCCCCTTCACCTGACTGTGTTTGGGGTTGTCGATCCGCTTGAACTCCTCAAACACTTCGCGCAGTTTGTTCTCGGGAATACCAACACCACTATCCCAAACTTCAAGTCGCAGCTGCTGGCCCTCGCGTCGTGCCCCCATCAGCACCTTGCCGCTGGCGGTGTAGCGCATGGCGTTGGACAGAAAATTCTGCATGATGCGGCGAAGAAGAGTCTGGTCGGAATACACTATCTGATGGCAATTGACGCTGTGGAACGCAAGGCCTTTCTCCTTTGCCAGCACACTGAACTCGGTATTCAGAGTCTGGAACAGGTACTCCAGTGAGAAGTGGGTCAGTGTCGGTTCCAGTGCACCGGCATCCAGCTTGGATATATCCAGAATGGCGGTGATCAGTTCTTCCGCCGCCTTGAGTGAGCCGTCAAGATTTTCCACCAGCTGGCTGGTCTCGCGGCTGTGACTTTGCTGCGCCAGGGCAGAGCTGAACAGGCGCGCGGCATTGAGCGGTTGCAGCAGGTCATGGCTGGCGGCGGCCAGGAAGCGGGTCTTGCCCAGGTTGGCGGCTTCTGCATCGGACTTGGCCTGGCGCAGTTCATCTTCCATCAGGGCGCGGATGGTGTTCTCCTTGCGCAGTTCCTTGTTGACGACTGACAGTGCATGGGTACGCTCACGCACACGCTGTTCCAGATTCTCGTTGGTCTCCTGCAGCGCCTGCTCTGCCTTGCGCCGCTCGGTGATGTCCTGATACAGCGTGAAGTAGCCTAGAACATCACCGTATTCACCAATATGCGGGATGTAGGTCACCTCAGCAAAGCGGATGCTGTCGCCCTGTGTGGGCAGGCGGGTTTCAAAGCGCTGTCGCTCACCACGCAGGGCGGCGTCAATATAGTGACGCCGGTTGATGTACTCCTCTTCCGGCAGGGCCTGAAGGCAATGTACGCCGGCAATATTGTGCCGATCGAGGCCGAAGGCATCCGCATAGGCCTTGTTTATAAACAGAAAGCGGCATTCCGGGTCGAGATAGGCGATCAATACCGGCACGTTGTCGGTGTAGATGCGGATATTCTGCTCGCTCTCGCGCAGTGCCTCCTCGATCCGCTTGTGCTCGGTGATGTCCATGTAGGTGTTGACGTAACCGCCATTGGGCATCGGGTTACCACGGACTTCCAGCACCGTGCCATCGGGACGATAGCGCTCGTAGCTGTGAGGGGCTCCGGAGCGGATCGAATCCAGTCGCATTCTGACCTGGTGCTCAACATCTCCCAGCCCGTATTCGCCCTTGATGGCGTTATAACGGAACACCTCTTCAATCGGGCGGCCGACACAGATCAGCCCTTCCGGGTAGCTGAACATCTCCACGTAGGGGCGGTTCCAGGCGACCAGTCGCATCTGCTGGTCCACTACGCTGATACCGAGGCTGATGTTCTCGATGGTGGACTGCAGCAGCGAGCGGTTGAAGCGCAGAGCCTGCGAGGCTTCATCCACAATGGTGACAACATCGCCGATCTCCATCTCGCGACCGCGCAGGGTTGAATCCATGACGATACGGGCCGATGATGCACCGATGGCACCCGACAGCAGGCGCTCAGTATGCTGGATCAGTTCGGGCGTCGCCTTTTCGGCTGCCATTGGCGGCCCTTCCCCCCGGCCCTGCCCAAAACTGCTGAACGCTTGGCGGGTGCGGCTCATGCCCAGAAAACGCTCGCTCAACATCTGCAAATCGCCAACGGTCACTTGCCCGAAATGGCGTGATGGGTCGGCAATGCCCTTGGCAGAGGTGTTCACGAAGGCGCTGGCCTGAATCCGGTCAACCAGGCGGATGCTGGTGAAGCGTGAGACCAGCACAAACAGCAGGATGTTGACGCCCAGGCTCCAGATCACACCGTGCGTCAATGGGTCGAGTCCATTCAGGCCAAGCAGGGCGGTTGGGTTGAGTAAACCGTTGCTGTCACTGACCTGAGGCAGCCATTCAACCGGAATCAATCGGGCCGAGTTGAGGGTCGGCAGCACCAGAGTGTAGACCCAAAGCAGAAAGCCGGCGCTGAGCCCTGCCAGCACACCGTAGCGGTTGCCGCTGCGCCAGTAGATGCCGCCGATGATGGCTGGCAGGAACTGGATCGCTGCCACGAATGCCAGCAGGCCGAAGGAGGCCAGCGGCCCCTGTTCGCCCAGGATGCGGTAGTAGAAGTAGCCCATCAGTAACAGGCAGATGATGGTGATGCGCCGCACACGCAGCAGCAGGGCGCCCAGATCACGGGATTGTGACAGGCGCAGCCATGAGATGCGGAACAGCAGCGGCATTACGATATCGTTACATACCATGGTAGCCAGCGTGATGCTGGCCACGATCACCATGCTGGTGGCCGCCGACAGTCCACCAATAAAGGCGAAGGTGGCCAGGTAGCCCGAGCCCTCTGCAAGTGGCAGCATCAGTACATAGGTGTCGGCATCAACATTACTGCCGTTGAAAAAGATCATGCCACCGGTGGCGATCGGCAGCACAAACAGGCCCAGTATCAACAGATAGAGCGGGAACAGCCAACGGGCGGTGTACAGGTTGCGACGTCGGGTGTTTTCCACAATGCTGACATGAAATTGACGCGGCAGGCAGATGGCTGCCGCGCAGGCCAGAACCACCTCGGTGAGAAAACCGGTGGTAAGCGGGTTGCTGAAATTCTGGTTGTCGCGCAGCTGTGTCTGCACCTGCCAGGCCAGGTCCTGAAAACCGTCAAAAATGCCGAAGATCACGAACAGCCCGACCGCGACAAACGCGGCAAGTTTGACCAGTGATTCAAACGCCACCGCCAGCACCAGTCCTTCGTGGTGTTCAGTTGCGTCGATGTGCCGGGTGCCGAACAGAATGGCAAACACCGCCATCAACAGTGCAACAAACAGGGCGGTGTCACTGCCCTTGCTCATGGCTTCGGTAGCTCCCGGCGCCAGTGCGTTGTAACTGATCGCTACCGCCTTCAACTGCAGGGCGATATAGGGAATGGTCCCCATGACCGCGATCAGCGTCACCAGTACCGCGAGACTTTGGCTTTTGCCATAGCGTGAAGAGATGAAGTCGGCGATGGTGGTGATGTTTTGCTGCTTGCTGACGGTGAACACCTTTTCGATGACACGCATTGCCAGCAGAAATACCAGAATTGGCCCCAGGTAGGTGGCGACGAATTCCCAACCGGTAGAAACGGCGCGGCCAACCGCCCCGTAAAAGGTCCAACTGGAGCAGTAGACGGCGAGGGAGAGCGAGTAAATGACCGGGTTGCTGGCCCACTGTTTGCCGGCACTGCTTTTGTCACCAAAGTAGGCGATGGCAAACAGCAGGCCCAGATAGGCCAGTGAAATCAGGATGATGGTCCAGCCGGATAGCATGTCGAATCTCGCTTGCAAGTGGATCAGGCGGCTAGTGTAGCGCCTAAGTCTTGTGTCGGCACCGTTACGGACATCAGAGCGGACCAAAGGCCTGTGACCATTGTATTACATGCCACGGATCATGTTTTTTGAATGTTTTTGTAACATGCTGATTCTTCGATGTTATTTTTTTTCGGGTACGGCAGGGAATACAGTGTTCTACTAAAGTCGGGGCTTTTATTCCGTGCGTTCTTTCTGCAAGATCACTCTGGAATTACTCTCGGCTCCAATAACAAGAAAACGGAGAAACAACATGGCAGATGATAAATCCAAAGCTGCTCAATACTGGTCGACGAACCTTCGTCTGATCCTGGGAAGTCTGGTCGTGTGGGCCCTTGTGTCCTATGGCTGCGGCATCCTGTTCCGTGGCATGCTGTCCGGCATTCCGGTCGGTGGCGCTGACCTCGGCTTCTGGTTTGCCCAGCAGGGCTCCATCCTTACCTTTATCGGCATCATCTTCCACTACGCCTGGAGAATGAACAAGCTCGATAAAGAGATGGGTCTGGAGGAGTAAGCCAGTATGAGTCAGTTTGCAATTAACTTGATCTTCGTAGGTGCATCCTTTGCACTCTACTTCGGCATCGCCATCTGGGCCCGTGCCGGTTCTACCAAAGAGTTCTACGTTGCAGGCGGGGGTGTTCACCCGGTTGCCAACGGTATGGCGACCGCTGCTGACTGGATGTCAGCTGCCTCCTTTATCTCCATGGCGGGTCTGCTGTCTGCAGGTTATGTCAACTCCTCCTTCCTGATGGGGTGGACTGGTGGTTATGTACTGCTGGCGATGCTGCTGGCCCCGTACCTGCGCAAATTCGGCAAGTTCACCGTACCTGACTTCATTGGCGATCGCTTCTACAGTCGTGGTGCGCGCCTGGTGGCGGTAATCTGCCTGATCGTGGCGTCGGTTACCTACGTAATCGGTCAGATGACCGGTGCCGGTGTTGCCTTCTCTCGCTTCCTGGAAGTGAGCAGCACAGCCGGTATCTGGATTGCGGCGGCGGTTGTATTCTTCTACGCCGTATTCGGTGGCATGAAGGGTATCACCTACACCCAGGTGGCTCAGTACGTGGTACTGATCATCGCCTACACCATTCCGGCCGTGTTCATCTCCCTGCAGTTGACCGGCAACCCTATTCCGATGTTCGGTATGTTCGGTGACCATGTCGAGTCCGGCATGCCGCTGCTGACCAAGCTGGACGAAGTGGTTCGTGAACTGGGCTTCCGTGATTACACCGCTGATGTGGACAACAAGCTGAACATGGTTCTGTTCACGCTGTCTCTGATGATCGGTACTGCAGGTCTACCGCACGTTATCATCCGCTTCTTCACTGTACCGAAGGTGGCTGATGCACGCTGGTCTGCTGGCTGGGCACTGATCTTCATCGCGCTGCTGTACCTGACGGCTCCGGCGGTTGCTTCCATGGCGCGTCTGAACCTGATCAACACCGTTTACCCGAGTGGCCCGACTGAACCGGCCATCGAGTACGCAGAGCGTCCTGACTGGGTGAAAACCTGGGAAGAAACCGGTCTGATCAAGTTTGAAGACAAGAACAGTGACGGTCGCATCCAGTTCTACAATGCCAAAGCGGGCGATGACTTTGCACCCGTTGAGCAGGCGCGTGGCTGGAACGGTAACGAGCTGACCGTAAACAATGACATCCTGGTACTGGCAAACCCTGAAATTGCACAGCTGCCGGGTTGGGTTATCGGTCTGATTGCGGCCGGTGGTATTGCAGCGGCACTGTCGACTGCAGCAGGCTTGCTGCTGGCGATCTCCTCTGCCGTATCGCACGACCTGATCAAAACCATGATCAACCCGAATATCACCGATAAGGGTGAATTGATGGCTGCCCGTATCTCCATGGCTGTAGCGATTCTGGTAGCAACCTATCTGGGTCTGAACCCGCCAGGGTTTGCGGCGCAGACGGTAGCACTGGCGTTCGGTATCGCAGCTGCGTCCATCTTCCCTGCCCTGATGATGGGTATCTTCTCCAAGCGGGTGAATAACAAGGGTGCAGTTGCCGGTATGCTGGCTGGTCTGCTGAGTACTCTGGTGTACATCTTCACCTTCCTGGGCTGGTTCTTCATCCCGGAAACCAACACTCTGGCCAACACTCCGGATAACTGGATTCTGGGCATCTCTCCGCTGTCCTTCGGTGCGGTGGGTGCGATGATCAACTTCGTGGTTGCCTTCGCTGTGTCTCACATGACTGAAGAGCCGCCGGTTGAGATTCAGGAACTGGTAGAAAGCGTGCGTTACCCGAAAGGTGCTGGCGCTGCGGTTGACCACTGAGCATAATACTGCCTGAGTACAGACAGCAGATGTCTGACAAGGGTTGATCCAAATCGGGCTTCCAACTGGAAGCCCGACTTTTTTCAGGAAGTGAGAAGTATGATCTGGAATCTGGTTGCAACAGCGTTTGCCGGTCTCGGTGCCGCGGGGGTAGCGCTCATCCTGCGTATGCTGAGCCGAAAAAAACTCCCCAAGTGGATCATTCCTGCTTTTGCAGGTGCTGGTATGCTGGCCTACCAGATCTATATTGAATACAGCGCACTGGATCTGATCAAGTCCAGGTTGCCTGAAGGTACTGCTGTGATCGAAACCGAAACGGACAGTATGGTGTGGCGCCCGTGGACCTATCTGGTTCCTCTGGAAACCGCCTTTACTGCACTGGATGTAACCAATGCCGACAGCCGAACTCTTGAAACGGGTGAACAGGTGGTCAGGTTTGTGTTGTATCGGTTCGAGAAGCACCATGTAACTCAGGCGCATCCTCAGGGGTATCTGCTCAACTGTGATAACCGTGAAGTGGTTAAGCTGGATGAGGAGGGGCGGCCGATGGCTTCGCCTGCAGAGCAGATTGCCAGAGGAAAGCAGGTATATGAGATGCTGTGTCAGCCCTGACTGGCCTTGGCACAACGAACCGCTCCGACTAAAGTCGGGGCATATTTAGCCACCTGTGTTTGTTAGATTCAGTGGATAAGCCCACAGGCTTTCACCGGATATAACAACAACAGAGTGGTGTCATGTATTCAGGTAAAGAAGGCGCCAAGGCAAGTTGGCGCGAGAACCTCAGAATTAGTCTTACCGGTCTGGTTATCTGTCTTGCTGCTTTGTGTGGATGTGGCACGGTCTTTATCGATGAGCAGCATCAAGCCCGCCTTTCAAACACCCCACCTGACTTCTGGTTTTCTCAGGAAGGCCCTGCTTTTCTCATGATCGTGCTTATGTGGGCTTATGTGTTCTGCATGAGTCGGCCCCGCCTTTGTCTCGAGCTGCAGGAGTAGAAAATGCCCAACTCGTTCAAGATCGATAACATCCCTTTCAGCCTGCTGAATGAGGAGGAGCAAACGCTGCTGCGTGCCAACCTGGATATCGCCTATTTCCAGAAAGGCGAAACCGTCATCCAGGCAGGTGAGGTGCCAGACGGCCTGCATGTGGTGCTGAAAGGCCGAGTCAGCGAGAGTGAAGCGGTTGCCGAGGATGGCGAAAAAAGAACTCAGCATGTGTTCGTACACTATGAGAACGAAGACTACTTCGGCGGCTGGTCGGCACTGAGAGGCAAGGCGATCCATAATTTCGTGGCGGAAGAGGAAACCATTTGTCATATCCTGCCGACACGAACACTGCTGGACTTGATGGCGACCAATGCCCAGTTTGCCGATTACTTCCAGCAGAACCTGGCGGTAAAGCGTGAGATTGTCGCTCAGCATGGCAGTAATCAGGACATGGCTGAGTTCATGCTGGCCAAAATCACCGATGCCACTGTTCGTGAGCCGTTGGTGGTAGAGCAAGGGACCAGCATTCGTGCTGCAACCGAACTGATGCGAAGCCATAAAGCGGACTGTGTACTGGCACGCAAGGGTGGTCGTTATGGCATGGTAACCGGGACTGATCTGCTGGACGCAGTCGTGCTGAAGCAGCTGCCACTGGAAACGGATGTGTCCGATATCGCCAGTTATCGATTGATCGCCATTGACCATGAGGACTACCTGTTTAACGCGCTTGTGATGATGACTCAGCAGCAGATTGAGCGTGTAGTCGTGATGGATGGTCAGGAGATGGTGGGTATTGTCGAGCTGACCGATGTGCTCAGCTACTTCTCCAGCCATTCCCATGTGATTGGCTTGCGCATCGAACGTGCAGCCAGCATCGACCAGTTGCGTGAAGCCGCACAGGGCCTGAATGAGCTGATCAAGGCGTTGATCTCTACCGGCGTCAAGATTCGTTTTACTATGGATCTGCTGGCGGCCATGAACGGGCGCATTATTGCCAAGCTGTTCGATCTAATCGTCCCTGCGGACATGCAGCCGCACGTCTGCTTGATCGTGATGGGGTCGGAGGGGCGTGCCGAGCAGATCATGAAAACCGATCAGGATAACGCGCTTATATTTCGTGACAATCTGGCCTGGCCTGAAATGCAGCAATGCATGCAGCAGTTCAGCGAGACTCTGATTTCATTCGGCTTTCCGCCTTGTCCAGGTAACATCATGGTGTCCAATCCCGAGTGGGTCAATTCCGTGGGTGACTGGACCCAGAAGCTCAGTGATTGGGCCGACACCTGTGAAGGCAGTGCGCAGATGAACCTGGCCATTGCGGTTGATGCCAAGCCGGTAGCGGGTAACGAGGCGCTGTTCAAGGTGGCGCGTAACTGGTTCCTGCGTCACCTGCGGAACAATGATGTGTTTTTCTCGCATTTTGCCCGTGCCGCGATTGGGTTTGATACGCCACTTACCTTCTTTGGCAACCTCAAGGACAAGGGGCAGCTGGATATCAAGAAAGGCGGGATTTTCCCCATTGTGCATGGTGTCCGTACCATCGCGCTTGAGCAGCGCATCCTCAAGACCAATACTTTCCAGCGCATTGAGGCGCTGATGGAAAGTGGCCAGATGCAGGAACAGCATGGCCGTGATCTATCGGAAGCGCTGGCGCTGTTTATTCAGCTGCGTCTGCGGCAGCAAATCCGCCGTGCTGAAGAAAGTCCTGATGGAGCCGATCCAACCCCGAACATGATCGACCTGCAGCAGCTGAACAAGCTTGAGCGGGAACTGCTGCGTGATGCTTTGCATGTGGTGAAAGGGTTCAAAAAGCACCTGACAATGCGTTACCACCTGGGAGGCTGATGTAGATGATCATTCCGCGCTCAATACGGCGTCTGAAAGAGAAACGTGAGCACAGGGAAGGGCCTTGGGCACATCTGTTCGAAGCCTACAAGGGTGACGAAGTCGTGTCACTTGACTGTGAGACCACCAGTCTTGACGTGAAAAAGGCCGAAATACTGTCGATCGGAGCTGTGCGTATCAAAGGGCGTAAAGTGATTACCAGTGAGCGTCTCGACCTGAAATTGAAGCCTCCGGCCAGCCTCAGCGGTGATTCCATCAAAATCCACAAGATCAGAGCCAGCGATCTGGCGGATGGCATCGAGCTGGACGAGGCTCTGGAAAAGGTGCTCGAATTCGTCGGCAATCGTCCCATTCTCGGTTACTACGTCAATTTTGATATTCGCATGCTGGACAAGTTTATCCGCCCCAAGTACGGTTTCGGCCTGCCCAACAAGGCTGTTGAGCTTTCCCACGTCTATCACGACATCATCAAGTGGAAGCATGTGGGGGGTAATATCGACCTGCGCTTTGACACCATTGCAGGCAAACTGGATATCCCCATCCTTGAGCGGCACACAGCTTTGGGAGATGCCATCACGGTAGCGCTGATGTATGTGCGGCTGCGCTACGGTGAATCGCCAGAAGGACGATACTAGGGCATGCATTAACGTCAGGTTCCCCGGCGGGCTATATGGCCCGCTTTTTGCATTATAGCGTTAAGCAGTAACAGCATGACCCTTGTCAGGCTCAATTGGCGTCAGGATATTGTCAACTCTGGCGTGATTGCATCTTGAAGCGGGAGGGTTAGTCTCTATAATGTCAAAATATTGCCGTCCGGGAGGAAGCTCTGCATGATTGAACGAGCTGATATCAACAGCCTTCTGTCACAGATGCGCGCGATCAAGTCAGAGGTGCAGCAGGGGCCGCGTCCGGTCGAAATGCTGGATCTTAGGGCCGAAGGTATTGGTGCGCCGGGGATCAGCAAGACCGAAAGCAACAGTTTTGCGACGCTGCTCAAAGGGGCTGTGGATAAGGTCAATGAACACCAGTCGGAAGCATCACGGCTGCGTGAAGCGTATGAGCGGGGCGATCCTGGCGTGGATCTGCCGCAGGTCATGATTCAGGCTCAGAAGTCTTCGGTCTCGTTTCAGGCTATGACTCAGGTGCGTAATCGTTTGGTAACGGCGTATGAAGATGTCATGAAGATGCCGATTTAATGTTTTCAGGTTTTACACGGTCAGGGCTGAATGGATAACACACCGGCACAACTTAACAGCAAGGGCAGTTTGATGACCGGCTTTAACAGCCTGGGAATCCTGCGCCAGCTGGGTCTGATGGTGGGGCTGGCTGCCAGCATCGCCATCGGCTTTGCCGTTGTGCTCTGGTCACAGAAGCCGGATTATCGGGTGCTGTTTTCCAATCTCAACTTTTCCGATGCCAATGAAGTGATTGAACAGTTACGGCTGTATAACATGCCGTACAAGTTTGACGCTGACGGCCGGGCAATTCTTGTGCCGCAGGAGCATGTGCATCAAGCGCGGCTAAAACTGGCCGCTGAAGGTTTTACCGCTGACAAGACGGTAGGCTTTGAGCTGCTGGAACAGGAACAGGGACTGGGGACCAGTCAGTTCATGGAGAATGCTCGCTTCCGCCGTGGGCTGGAAGGCGAGTTGGCGCGTACCATCAGCAGCCTGCTTGCGGTACGTTCTGCCCGTGTTCATCTCGCGTTGCCGAAAGAGTCTGTTTTTGTACGTGATCAGCGCAAGCCGCGTGCCTCTGTATTTATCGAAATGTTTTCCGGGCGCACGCTGGAGCGGGATCAGGTGGCCGCGATCGCCAATCTGGTGGCGTCCAGTATTCCTGAGCTGGCGGTGGATGATGTCACGGTAGTTGATCAGAAAGGGCGTCTGCTCAACACACGCAGCCAGGACCAGGATGTGGTGCTGGCGGCAAAACAGCTCGAGTACACCCGCAGCATTGAAGAGACCCTGCTTAACCGGGTCAACAGTATCCTCCAACCGGTTGTTGGGTTGGGCAACTTCCGGGCTGAAGTGTCGACCGATATCGATTTTACCGAAGTTGAACAGGCAGACGAGATATACAATCCGGATCTGCCGGCGTTGCGCAGCGAGCAGACACTGGAAGAAAACCGCGCCAGTGGTGATCTCGCTCAGGGGGTTCCGGGGGCGCTCTCCAACCAGCCGCCCGGACCCAACTCAGTTCCTGAGGAGATGGATGCCAATGCTGCCGCACGTGGTGGCGCCGCACGCTCGGGTTCAAGCCGTGAGCAGGCCGTGCGCAACTACGAGCTGGACCGTACCCTCAGTTATACACGACATCAATCCGGCGTGGTGAAACGCCTGAGTGTTGCGGTTGTGGTGGATGATCTTCAGACTATCAACCCCGAGTCCGGTGAAACCGTGCGTACGCCATGGACCGAGGCTGAACTCGAGCGGCTGCAGGTACTGGTACGCAATGCCGTGGGCTTCTCGGCACTGCGCGGAGACAGCGTCACAGTGGTCAACTCACCCTTCGTGCCCCCTGAGCAATTTGAAGTTGAAGAGTCTTCCTTTTGGCAGGAGGACTGGTTTTGGGATCTGATGAAGCAGCTGATGGCGGGGCTGTTTGTGTTGCTGCTGATTTTGGGTGTATTGCGCCCGATTCTGCGCAGCCTGGCGGATGCAGGTAAGGGACGTGAAGTGGCAACGCTGGGACCGGCCGGTGAAATATCGGCAGATCTTGAAGGGTTGGATGGCGCCGGAGTGGCAGATGACAAGGTGACACTCGGTAGCTCCGATCGTGGTGTCATGCCGACACCCAATGAAAGCTTTGACTATCAGCTCAATGCGATCAGGAGCATGGTCGCAGAGGATCCGGAGAAAGTGGCGCAGGCAGTTCGGCAGTGGGTGATCGATCATGAGCGATGATAGTGATCTCACGGACATCCAGAAAGCGGCCATTCTGCTGATCAGCCTGGGCGAGTCAGATGCAGCCGAGATTCTTAAGCACTTGGGCCCCAAGGAAGTGCAGCGTATCGGCGAGGCGATGACCCAGCTGGATAATGTGCCCCAATCGCGGGTCGAGTCGGTCGTTGCCGATTTCATGCATGTCGTCAGTGACCAGACCGGCATCGGCATCAATAACGATCGCTATATCCGTGCCATGCTGAATCAGGCATTGGGTGAAGAAAAAGCCAAGACATTGATCGACCGTATCCTTTTCAGCACCAATACTTCTGGGCTGGATACCCTGCGCTGGATGGATCCGCGTCAGGTTGCCGAAGTGCTGCGCTATGAGCATCCCCAGATTCAGGCGGTGGTGGTTGCCTACCTCGATCCGGACCAGGCAGCAGTCGTGTTGACTTACTTCGATGAAAAGGTGCGGTTGGACATCCTCATGCGCATCGCGGCGTTGGATCGTATTCAGCCGCAGGCCCTGCAGGAACTGAACGACATGTTTGAAACCCAGTTTGCCGGCAGCAAGGCCAGTCAGTCGCGCACTCTGGGCGGCGTGCGTTCAGCTGCGAATATCATGAACTACATCGAGACCAGTCTTGAAGCTGAACTGCTGGAAGGCATTAAAGAGAATGATGAAGGGCTGGCAAGTGAAATTTCGGATCTCATGTTCGTGTTCGAGAATCTGATCGATGTCGACGATCGCGGCATTCAGGTGATTCTGCGCGAAATTTCCACTGACAGTCTGGTGCTGGCGCTCAAGGGGGCCGATACTGCCCTGCAGGAAAAGATTTTCAAGAACATGTCCAAGCGTGCCTCCGAGCTGTTGCGTGATGACCTTGAGGCCAAGGGCCCGGTGCGTGTGTCTGAAGTTGAGGATGCTCAGAAGGAGATTCTCAACGTAGCGCGTCGTTTGGCCGATGAGGGTGAAATCATGCTGGGTGGCTCCGGCGAAGAGATGATCTGATGAAACAGGATGCTCCTGTCCGTATTCGTGCCGCTGATGTGGCCAGCCTCGAACGTTGGCTGCCGCCCGATGTTGGCGTGGAAGCGCCGGTTGTTCAGGCGCTGGCCCGTAAGCCGAAGGCTCCGCTTGAAGATGTCGATGTCTCCGTGGTTGAAGAGGAGATATTTGCCGAAAAATTGACGCTGTCACAGTGGGAAGAAATCTGTGAGGAGGCGCGACGGGAAGGTCATGCCGAAGGGTTGAGCGAAGGCCGTGAACAGGGGCAAAAGGAAGGCTATGAGCAGGGGCTTGCTCAGGGGCTGGAAGCGGGTCAGGCCGAGATTAAGGCTAGGCTGGAGAGGCTTGACGCCTTGCTTGAGCAGTTGCAACAACCGATCGAACAGCAGCGTGAAGAACTTGAATCGACCATTGTGAAACTGGTGGTGGCTCTGTCGGAGGCGGCGGTCAAGGCTGAGCTGAGTCAACGAGTTGAACTGCTTGCTCGCAGCGTCCATGAGGCGCTGGATCAGCTGCCAAGAGCCAGTGGCGAAATCCTGGTACGGGTTAATCCTGACCAGCTTGCAGCCCTGGAGCCACTGCTGGATGACAGTAGGCTCCAGCTCAAATCAGACGAAGGTCTTGCAGCAGGCAGCTGTATCGTTGAAAGTGGCAGTTGTCGCGTAGACTATCGCACTGAAGAACGTTTTGCACAGGTGGCCGAGCAGCTGCTGGCGCGCCTTATCAGTACACCTGACGCCAACTCCAACTGATCACCGGAGCCCGCCTTGCCGGACCTGAATCACCGTCTTGAACGTTATCTGCAGGTTGATTATGAACCGCCTCGTCCCGGGGTTGAGGGGCAGGTGACGCGGTTGATAGGCCTTACTCTGGAAGCCGTTGGGCTGAAAGTGGCGCTGGGCGACTATTGTATGGTGGATCTGCAGGGCGATGGCAGTGTCGAGGCTGAAGTAGTTGGCTTTGCCGGTGATCGTATCTACCTCATGCCACTGGATAGTGTGGACGGACTGGCCCCCGGTGCTGCGGTTCGTCCGCGTGTAGGGGCCAGTCTGGTGCCGGTGGGATTCGGTCTTCTCGGCCGAGTGATTGACGGTATTGGCCGTCCGCTGGACGGAAAGGGACCACTCAAGCCCGACGACATGGTGACGCTGGCCGGCGAAAGCATCAACCCGTTGCATCGACACCCAATTGAACAGACTCTTGATGTTGGTATACGGGCCATCAATGGCCTGCTGACGGTGGGCCGAGGTCAGCGTCTGGGTTTGTTCGCCGGCAGCGGGGTGGGCAAGTCGGTGCTGCTCGGCATGATGACCCGCTTTACCGAAGCAGAAATTACCGTGGTGGGTCTGATCGGTGAGCGTGGTCGTGAGGTGCGTGAATTCATTGATCACAGTCTGGGCGCCGAAGGCATGGCGCGCTCAGTGGTGGTCGCCTCGCCGGCGGATGACTCGCCGCTGATGCGTCTGCGTGCGGCCCAGCTTACCACCCGTATTGCCGAGTATTTTCGTGCTCAGGGCTGCAACGTACTGCTGCTGATGGATTCCTTGACGCGCTATGCTCAGGCTCAGCGAGAGATTGCGCTGGCTGTGGGTGAGCCCCCCGCCACCAAGGGATATCCTCCGTCGGTCTTTGCCAAGCTGCCCAAGTTGGTAGAGCGTGCGGGCAACGGTGAAACAGGAGGGGGCTCCATTACCGCCTTCTACACCGTATTGACCGAGGGTGATGACCAGCAGGATCCGGTGGCTGACTCGGCGCGCGCCATACTGGATGGGCACTTTGTGCTGTCTCGTACGCTGGCGGAACAGGGGCATTATCCCGCGCTGGATATTGAGGCTTCGATCAGCCGTGCCATGCCACAGATCGTGGACAGCAGTCAGTTGAATCTGGCGTTGCAGTTCAAGCGCCTGTACTCGCGTTATCAGCAGAACGCGGACCTGATCTCGGTCGGGGCCTATGCGCGTGGCAGTGATCCTGAAACCGACCGTGCGGTTGACATGCTGCCCGCCATCCGTGCCTACCTGCAGCAGGGAATGGATGAGCCGATGCCGATGCAGCGCAGTGTACAGGAGCTGGCGATGGTCATGTCACCGCCGCCACAGCCCAAGAACCAGCCCGGCCAGCCGCAAATGCTGCGGCGCACCCCATAGGAGGCAGTGACGCATGGCAGCCAAACGATCGGATCGATTACAGGTAGTGCTTTCGGTTGCCGAGCGCAAGCGCAAGGAAGCTGACCGCTTTCTGGCGGATGCCCAGAAGCGGGTGAGTCAGGGGGAAGCCGGTATCGCCCAGCTACAAACCTATCTGCGTGAATATCAGCAGCAGTTTACGACCAGTGGCCAGCAGGGTCTGAGTATCGGTGCATTGCATACTCAGCAGGCGTTCATGCATAAGATCAATACGACCATCTCCGAGCAGGAGCATGCGCTGAAACAGGCGCGAGAACAGCTGCAACAGGTGCGTGCTTACTGGCAGCAGGTTTATGCTCGCCAGAAAGGGATTGAGCGGCTGATTCGAAAGGCGCGTGAGGATGAGCAACAGGAGCAGGAGCGCAAGCTGCAACGGGATATTGATGAGCGCTCGCAACATGGTCGTCCTCGCTTTATCTGAATTTGGCATTTAAATTGCTTGTTCCCTGTAATCTTGTATGCAGGAACCTCTCATGGCAATCACACAACCATCTCCTTCATCCCCTCTGTTACTGGGTCTGGGCGGCATTGGACAATCGCTGAATCCAACCGCTGGCGGGGCGGTTGCTCCGGTTAGCCCGATGAAGGGGGGCGGTTTTCATTTTCATTTCAACGGTTCGCTACAGGCCTATCAGGAGGCAAGGGTTGAGGCCGAAGCTGGCACAGTCTTGCCACCGACGGGCGAGCAATTGCCGGATACGTCGGTCATCGAGTCGGAACAGCCAAGTGGTGTTGTTGACCCTGAGCTGGAACAAGACGGTCGATTGCTTGAAACTGCTTCTGAAGACGCTGAACAGCAGTCAGTAGAAAAGCAGCAGGCACAAGCTGTGCAGGCTCAGGCAGCATATACTCAGGCCGAAACAGCTGATAAAACTGCACAAACCATAGCAAGCGTTGATAATGCTGATGCACGACAACAGGCTGAAGCGGCCATGAAAGCTGAGTCTGAGCAACAAAGCGATCAATTTCGTCAGTCTGAAGCAGCGCGCGGTGAGCGCAATGGCGAGCAACTGACGCAGGAACAGAAAGCAGCGGAGCGGTCTGCGCAGACACAGTTCAGGGATCAACAGATCGCCGCCGAGGCTGCTCGCCAGCAGCAAGCCGGCCAGCAGAACCGTGAGCAACAGGTACAGCAACAGGTAACACAAACTCAGCAGCAGGAGGCCCAAGGCCAGAATGTAGAGCCGACATCGCAGCCAGTGAGTCAAGGACAGCGTGTAGAACCGACACCACAGACATCGCAGCCAGTGAGTCAAGGACAGCGTGTAGAACCGACACCAC
>NZ_JBEPQA010000020.1:0-81981 GCF_040547585.1 Marinobacterium sp. MBR-111 | reverse complement strand
AACGCGGTGGCCCAGCTCATCACGGCGATGTACATCACCACGTAACCGCTGGGCATCCCCAGAAACTCGGTCACGACTCCACGCCCAATCGAACGTTCACCCAGTTCGAAAATGCGCCAGGCCAGAAAATACAGTGAAGAGGACATCACCAACGCGGCAAACAGCGCCAGCACCTTTACAATCACCGATCCCAGAAAGCGATCCAGCAGATCGACCACAATGTGGCCCCCGCGCCAGGTCACTACCGGCATTGCAGCGAACACCATCACCGCCAGACCGATCTCGGTCAGCTCGGTACCGCCGTGCAGCGGGCTGTTGAACAGGTAACGGCCTATGACATCGACACAGGTCAATGCCATTAGAATGAACAGAACGAGGGAAGCCACTGCTTCGAGGAAAAAGGCCAACCACAAGGCTGGCCCCTTCTCGTCGTAGTGCTCCTTAATCCAGGCACTTACGGACATGGATCACTCCTGCTTCTGAGCTTCGTACTCGCGTGCGATACTGCGCAACTCTTCCAGAGCGGCACGGGCATCAACACCACGGTCGGAAACACTCTCGATCCAGGCGTCGTCCATACCCTTGATCAACTCATTGAACTCTTGTACCAATGCAGAGTCGGCTGTCAGATCATTGATCGTTACACCGGCTGCACGGGCCGCCTCAAAGCCCTCTTTATCTGCCTCATCCCAGGCACGACCGGCCAAAGCAGACAGTTTTTCACCGGATACGCTCATAATGGCTTCGGCATCTTTCGGGTCCAGCTCTTCCAGGAAGTAAGGGTCGATGAACATGGAGAAGCTGCCCAAATACATGCCACCCGGCAGCACGGTCAGGTTCGGTGCCACTTCAGTCAAACGCAGCGCTTTCTGCTCGGTTACCGGCATGAACACACCATCGATAACACCCTGCTGCATCATTTCATAGACCTTGGAGCCAGGGGCTGCAACAGGGGTGATGCCGATGCGCTCACCGATTTCGGTCTGCACACCGCCACCGATGCGGATTTTTTTGCCCTTCAGGTCAGCCAGGCTGTTGATCGGGTCGATGGAGTGAATCTGACCAGGACCATGCGTCAGCATGGCCAGCAGCGTCAGGCCTTCAAACTCGCCTGCATCGGCGAAATATTTTTCCTGCACACGCCACAGCGCAACAGATGCCGCCTCGGCGCTGACACCCAGCCCCGGCTGTTCAACGGCGATTGGCAGTTTGAAGCGACCCGGCACATAGCCGTGATAACTCCAGCCCGCATTGATGACGCCATCTTCAACCAGCTGGAAGTAGGTCTTGGGATGCCCGACATCCTGCTCGATCTTGACCTTGACACGCCCTTCGGTCGCCTCCTCAACCCACTCGGCCCAAGTCGGCCACACAATGGTGTTCATCGGGTTACCAGGCGGCTGCCAGGTACCGACTACCAGTGTCGTTTCTGCGGATGCGCTCGCTGATGCAGCCATCCCCAGTGTCAGGGCAGCAGCGCCCACCAGCGACTTGAAAAAGGTTTTCATGGTCTGTCTCCTGAATCTAAAGTCTGTTGCTCGGAAGTGGTTTAAAGGCCGTTTATCCAGCCAATATCGGGCCTGATACGGTGCTCCGCTCTGGCCACGCTTGTTATGTATTCGCCGGCTGCCGCTCAGGATTTGGCGGCAAACAGGGCGTGAATATTGTTCTTATTGAACTTGAGCACAGGGTCAAGCTCAGTCATTTCAAACGAAATCTGGCAGTAACTGTTGTCGGTGATCGGTTTCATCCAATCGCACAAAATACGAAAGACGTTTTCCGCAACCTCCTGCTTCAGCGCCATATCTCGGCCATGTCCGATCTTCAGGTTCAGGTTCAGGAACGCAAAGTCCTCACGACCGTCAGCCACCCGAAAATCGTTACAGCGAATGGCACGGCTGCGCACGCCACCCAGCGGAAAGTGTCCGGTGGACACCACATATTCATGCAGCGCCTTGAACAGTTCCTGGAATTCCAGTCGATCGTGCAGGTTGCCAGAATACTCAACGATAAAATGGGGCATGGCTCCACTCCTCCAGATGATGGATGCGCCTGCAGAACCGGACCACATGGAAGTCCCGGCACTACGGCCAAACAGGCGGAATCTAATTAACATATTAACTTTTGTCAATACGATGACAGCGACACCTGCACAGCTTTTGGGCGCGCCGTGCACAAGAATAGATCCGCCAAAAATCGGCCTGACATTGTCGCAGATAGCGTTATGCCTGTGTGGACAAGTTGCCATGAGGTTCACTCTGTGCACCGCACAATGGCACGAATCAGCGTGAGGTATTGACTTACTTAACATCTTAACTAAAATGAATTTCAGATAACCTGTGCAGGAGAACATGGCACAGAGCGCGAACAAACCGGACAACAAGAAAGGTGCATCCGAGCATGTTGAATAAAGAGCAGATCCAGGCCGCGGCCGATCGTCTGTATGAAGCCGAAGTCAACCGCAAGCAGATCCCGGCGCTCACACTGGACCACCCCGATATGAACATGGCTGACGCCTATGCCGTGCAGAAAGCCTGGGTTGATCGCAAGATCAGTGAAGGACGCAAGGTGATCGGTTACAAAATCGGCCTGACCTCTCGCGCCATGCAGATGTCCTCCAACATCGACGAGCCAGACTATGGCGTGTTGCTGGACGACATGTTGTTTGATGACGGCGCCACCATCAAGGCATCCGATTTCCTCGACCCGCGTATCGAAGTGGAACTCGCTTTTGTTCTGAACAAGCCGCTGTTTGGCGAGGACGTCACCATCTTTGATGTCATCAACGCCACTGACTACGTCATCCCGTCGCTGGAGCTGATTGCTGCTCGCTGCCTGCGTACCGATCCGGAAACCGGCTACACTCGAAAGGTCTATGACACCATTTCCGACAATGCCGCCAACGCCGGTATCGTCATGGGCGGTCGCCCGATCAAGCCGATGGACATCGACCTGCGCTGGGCCGGTTGCATGCTGTACCTGAATGGTCAGATCGAAGAAACCGGCCTTGCCGGCGGCGTACTGGGCAACCCGCTGAAAGGGATCACCTGGGTATGCAAGCGTTTTGCACCGCACGGTATTGGCCTGGAGCCTGGTCAGGTGATTCTGTCCGGTTCCTTTACCCGTCCGGTACCGGTCAAGGCCGGCGATACCGTTCACGCCGATTTCGGCTCTCTGGGCGGTGTGACACTGCACTTCGAATAAGCTTGTGCCGACAGGAGATCGCAGTATGGAACTGCCGAAAAACCGCTTCAAGCAGGGTCTGGCCACCGGCGAAACCCAGTACGGCCTGTGGCTGGGTCTGCCGGACAACAGCGCGGCTGAAATCGCCGCCGTTGCCGGTTTCGACTGGCTGCTGATCGATGGTGAGCATGCACCTTTCGATCTGCGCACCATCATGAGCCACCTACAGGCGATCGCACCTTATGACACCGCACCGATCGTGCGCTGCGTTGAAGGCGATACCGCTCTGATCAAGCAGCTGCTCGACATCGGCGTACAGACACTGCTGGTGCCGATGGTTGAAACCGCCGAGCAGGCGGCCCAGCTGGTACAAGCGGTACGATACCCGCCACAGGGCATTCGTGGCCTGGGCACTTCCCTGGCCCGCGCCGCACGCTGGAACCAGGTGCCGGGTTACCTGAAAAAGGCCAACGATGAAATCTGCCTGATCGTTCAGGTGGAGACCGCAAGCGCCATGCAGAACCTGGACGCCATTCTGGAAGTAGAAGGTGTCGATGGCGTATTCATCGGGCCGTCCGACCTGTCTGCCTCCATGGGCTACATCGGTGATGCCGGTAACCCGGTGGTGGTCGAGACCATCAACAAGGGCCTGAACAAGATTCGCGACACCGGCAAGTATGCCGGCCTGCTCTGCCTGGACCCGTCCCTGGCAGAGACCTATGTCCAGCAGGGTGCCAACTTCGTGGGTGTCGGTGTCGACACCATGATTCTGGCCAACGAAACCCGCAAGCTGGCACAGCGCTTCAAACAGGGCGCTCCGGTTGAAGACGAAAAACCTCAGGCCGGCTATTAATTGCCGGTCATAACACGAGAAGGTTAATCATGACTGCAAACACTCTGGTCAACAGCAAGCTGGTCTGTGTCGCCCTGAACGACAAGGCGCAGCTGGCTGCTCTGGACGCCACATTCAACGACGCCCCCTACAAAAAGCCGCCAACTCAACCGGTTCTGTATTACAAGCCGCGCAACACCTGGAGTGTTGACGGTGCTGAAGTCGAGTGGGCCAAGGACTTCGACGGCAACGACGTTGCCGAAATGGTTGTCGGCGCCAGCCTCGGCGTGGTGATCGGCAAGGAAACCTGCCGCGTCTCCGCTGAAGAAGCGCTGCAATACGTCGGCGGCTACACTGTCGTGGCCGACTACTCCCTGCCGGAACAGAGCTACTACCGCCCCGACATCAAGGGCAAGTGCCTGGACGCATCTGCACCTGTAGGTCCTGAAATCGTTGCCGTTGACAAGATCGCCAACCCGGACGCCCTGACTGTGACTGTCAGCGTTAACGGCGAGCAGAAAAGCAGCTTCGAGCTGGCCAACATGGAGCGCAGTGTTGCCGAGCTGATCAGCATCATTTCACGCATCATGACCCTGCAGGCAGGCGAAATCATCGCGGTCGGCTTCGCCGGTGATCGCGTTGCCGTTGCCAAGGGTGACAAGGTAGAAGCAAGCATCGAGGGTGTCGGCACCCTGAACAACACGCTGGGAGGTGCCTGAGCCATGAGACACGCACGTATCGTATTTGACGGCCGCGAGCTGGACATCGACATTGACGCCAATGATCGTATCACCACATCAGAAGGTGAAGTGCTGAACGTGGCGCTGGATTCTGACCAGATCACTTGGCTGCCGCCGGTAAAAGAACCGGGTACCATTTTCGCGCTGGGCATCAACTATGCCGATCACGCGACTGAACTGGCGTTCGAGCCGCCGAAAGAGCCGCTGATCTTCATCAAGCATGCCAACACGCTGACCGGCCACAAGCAGGCGAGCTACCGTCCCGACGGTATCGAATACCAGCACTACGAGTGTGAGCTGGTAGCGGTGATCGGCAAGAGCGGCAAGAATATCAAGCGTGAAGACGCACTGGACTACGTTGCCGGCTACACTGTCTGCAATGACTTCGCGATCCGCGACTATCTGGAAAACTACTACCGTCCGAACCTGCGCGTGAAGAGCCGTGACTCTCTGTTGCCGATGGGTCCCTGGATTGTCGATACCGCTGACATCCCTGATGCCAACGCGCTGAAACTGACCACCACGGTCAACGGCAAGTTGACTCAGGACGGCTCCACCAAGGACATGATCTTTGACGTGCCCTTCGTGATCGAATACCTGAGCAAGGTCATGACTCTGAACCCGGGCGACATGATCTGCACCGGCACACCACACGGTATCGTTGACTGCCAGCCGGGCGACACCATCGTCTGCAGCATCGAAAATGTCTGCTCCCTCGAGACCCGCATGGTCAGCGAGCAGGAATACTACGGCGACAAATACTAAGAGCTTCAGGAGACTAGAATGAGCGATACACTGGCAACCAATCTGGAACGCGCCCAGAAATACCTGGAGCGCTTCAAGAACAACACCACCGGCCACTACATCAACGGTGAATTCACCCTGGGTAACGGCGGCAAGGAATACGACAACTACACGCCGACCGACAACAGCTCTATCGGCAAGATCATGGCAGGCTCCGTTGCCGACATGGACGCGGCTTGTCAGGCGGCTGAAGACGCTTTCGAAGCCTGGTCCAACACCCCGGGCGCCGAACGCAAGCGGCTGCTGAACAAGTTTGCCGACCGTCTGGTTGAGCGTGCCGACGAAATCGCACTGGTTGAGTCCATGGACTGCGGTCAGGCGATCCGTTTCATGAAGCAGGCCGCCCTGCGTGGTGCCGCCAACTTCCGTTTCTTCGCCGACAAGGCGCCGGAAGCACAGAACGGACTGGCGCTGCATCAGGACGAGCACACCAACTACACCATCCGCAAGGCGATCGGTCCGGTCGGCATCATCACGCCGTGGAACACGCCGTTCATGCTGTCCACCTGGAAAATCGCACCAGCACTGGCTGCAGGCTGTACCGTGGTACACAAGCCGGCTGAACTGACCCCGCTGAGCGCCTACATCCTGGCTGAAATCGCCGATGAAGTCCTGCCCAAGGGCGTCTGGAACATGGTAAACGGCTTCGGTGAAGGCGTTGGCAAACGCATGACCGAACACCCGGCCATCAAAGCCGTTGCCCTGGTTGGCGAATCTGCAACCGGTTCACACATCATGCGCCAGGGTGCTGACACGCTGAAGCGCATGCACTTCGAACTGGGCGGCAAAAACCCGGTTATCGTATTTGACGATGCCGACTTCGAACGCGCCCTGGACGCTGTTGTGTTCATGATCTACAGCCTGAACGGTCAGCGTTGTACCTCTTCCAGCCGCCTGCTGATTCAGAGCGGCATCCGCGACAAGTTCATCGCGGCGTTGGAGCAGCGTGTACGCAACCTGCGCGTGGGTCACTCGCTTGATCCTGAAACCGAAGTGGGACCGCTGGTCGCCACCGAACACTTCAACAAAGTGCTGAGCTACTTCGATATCGCCAAGGAAGATGGTGCCAACATCGCTGTGGGCGGCAAACGCATCACCGATGCCAAGGCAGAACTGGACCCGGCCGGCAACTATGTTGAACCGACCCTGTTCACCGGAGCCGACAACAAAATGCGCATCGCGCAGGAAGAGATCTTTGGCCCGGTACTGACCGCCATCACCTTCGATACCGAAGAGGAAGCGATCGCCATTGCCAACGATACCCAGTACGGCTTGTCCGGCTATATCTGGACCGAGAACACCGGTCGCGCCATGCGCATGGCCAAGCACGTCGAAGCCGGCATGCTGTGGGTGAACTCCGAAAACAACCGTAACCTGCCGTCTCCGTTCGGTGGTATCAAGATGTCCGGTATCGGCCGTGACGGCGGTGACTGGAGCTTCGACTTCTACATGGAAACCAAGAACGTCTGCATCGCGCACGGTACTCACCGCGTACCGACGCTTGGCAAGCGCTAAGCCTTGTCGATACGGCTCTGCCGGTACCTTCGGGCCCCGGCAGAGCCGCCTCCCTCCGACATCATATCTGCTATAGTCGCCCTATGAGCGCCAGCGATCACAGCGAATGGATTCCCAACATCATCCTGGGACAGGATTACGACCGTCGATATATCGACGCGCCAATCCACTACGATGTACTGGAAAATCTGGCCGACTTCTTCGGCCGCGACATGCCGGTACACCGGCACGCCCAGTACCTGCAAATCCACTACATCGACCGTGGCGAGATCAGTTTTCATATCGATGACAAGATCTATCACGCCCGCGGCCCCAGCCTGATTTTGACGCCCCCTTCGGTCCCCCACTCCTTTCTGACCGAACCCGAAGCCTGCGGTCACGTACTGACCATCCATCAATCCATCGTGTGGCAATTGCTGAAGGATGGCCTGCAGCAGGAGATGGATACGGAGTTGAACCATGGCATCTGTATCGTGCGTGCCGATCTGGAGCCCGAACAGCGCACGCAGTGGCCGCTGATTACTCAGACCTTCCGCAACCTCAAGGTCGAATGGTTCAGAGAACGCCCGGCCAAGCGACTGGCCCTGCACGCACTGGTTCGCCTGCTGCTGATTCAGATCAGCCGACTATCGGCCAAGGAAGCCGAGAGCACCACCGTGAACAACGATGATCTGCAGATATTTCGGCGCTTCTCAGACCTGATCGAAGAGCATTATCGCGAGCATTGGCACCTGCCCGAATACACCGATCGACTGGGAATTTCTGAAAGCCGACTGCATCAGATCTGTCAACGTGTCTCCAACCGCTCCCCCAAAAAGCTGATCCACGACCGCATCATTCAGGAAACCAAACGGCTGCTTACCTTCAGCAATCTATCCAGCAGTGACATCTGCTATCAACTGGGATTTTCTGACCCTGCCTATTTTTCCCGCTTTTTCAAGCGCCATACCGGCGTCACCGCTCAGCGTTATCGGAGCGAACAGCAGTAACACCCGCTGGACTGTTAGTTAATACATTAATAAAATGCTGCCATGCAACAGAACCCAACAGCCGGTGAACGCTCCGGAATCGCCATAGACACCCTTTCAGGCCTGCTGATCTTTGCCACTTTGGTCATGGCATTGATCGACACGTTCGACCTGGCCGTGCTGGCCCTGCCGGCAACACTCACGGCCTGGGCCTTTGTGCTGCTCGAATACCTGCGCCTGAACCGCAAGCAACGCATTCAGATCAGCGTACTCTGTGCCATTGGAGCGGCCTTTACCGGCTGGGCGTGGAGCCAGGGCTCTGATGCACAATTGATTGACTTGCTGGGCGAGCACCTCAAACTTGCGATGCTGCTGGCGGCCGTGAACTTCATCCGCCTCAGTACACAACTGGCACCGGCCACCGACTCACCCGGTCCGCGAAGCTTTCTGCTCACGCTCGGCGGGATGCACCTGTTTTCGTCCGTGGCCAACTTTTCATCCATGCTGCTGGTGGGCGAGCAGATCAAGCGCAAAGGAACACTTAGCCCGTTATCACAGATCATTCTGGCACGCGGCTTCAGCCTTGCGATCATGTGGTCACCCTTTTTGAGCATACTTCCGCTGGTGCTTGAGCAGGTGCCCGGTGCCGAACTCTACAGTATCTATCCGTTCTCGGCCGCACTGGCAGTGATCGGCCTGTTGATCACTTTTCTGGACGTGCGCCATCGACATAACGACGAATATCACCACTATTCAGGCTTTCCCATGACACTGGGCACCCTGTTGCTCCCGCTGTGCCTGATCAGTACAATCCTGCTCGCTGCATGGATTTGGCCACAGTTGCCAACCGTGGGTGCTGTGTCATTGCTGGCGATACTGACACCACTGATGCTGCTGACGCTACGCCGCGGCCCGTTACAGGCGACATCCCGGGTGATTGAGCATATCACCCAACGCCTGGCGGACACTCGCGCCGAAATATCACTCTTTCTAAGTGCAGGCTTTCTTGCGGCCGGGGTCAAGGCATGCATTGCTGTCGGGCTGATCGATCTGCCATTCACCCACACCGATGCGACGGTGGCATCGATGGTGATGATCTCGATCGTGGTGCTTGCCTACCTGGGCATTCACCAGTTCGCGCTGGTGGCGATCTGCGCCGGTCTGCTGGCTGATGTCACCACGGCCCCGACACTGATGGCGATCGCCTATATAGTGGCCACATCGGTTTCCATGTCCGGCAGCACCTTCAGCGGGGTAAACTTTATTCTTCAGGCGCGCTTTGCCTGCCCGGCGCGCAGCTTGCTGAGAAACAACCTGAACTATTCAGTGATGATGCTGGTCGCGGCCAGCCTGCTGATGTACTTAATGCAGTATATGGGGGTCCGGTGACCATCCTGCAGCCGATACGAACAACAGGTAATGAGACACTGATGCGCAAATACGAAGACTCCATCCCCCTGAAACTGCTGAAGGCGCGTGAAGTGACCATGAGCTTCTTCCGCCCTGTGCTGCAGGAGATTCCGCTTACCGAACAGCAGTGGCGCGTGATTCGTGCCCTGGATGAACACGGTGAACTTGAGTCCAAACAACTGGCGGACCTGTGCTGCATACTCAGCCCCAGCCTTACCGGCATCATCAGCCGGCTGGAGCAGCAGGATTACATTCAGCGCCGCCGCTCGCCGGAAGATCAGCGCCGCGTGCTGATCAGCCTGACCGACAAGGCCAAGCAGATGTTCGACAGCATTAGTCCCTCACTGGAAGCCTGCTACCAGCAGATCACCGAGCAGTTCTCCAAAGAGAACATGGAGCAGCTGGACAAGCTGCTGAATCAGCTCTGCCAGATTAAACCCTGACACCCGTCAATAATCTTCAAGGTTGAACGCGCCGCCCCTTTTGGACGGCCGTTGACTTTAGATAATATGTTAACTAGCATTACTTAACATGTTAACGAAAGACAGCCCGGGTTTTCGCACCTGCAAAAACCTTGATCGCGGCGCAAAAAAACCTCGATCATGCCGGGCATGTCCCACAATAAAGAAGGTGTTAACCATGGGCGAAATCGTATTAGCTGCAAAAGTGACTCACGTACCGACCATGCTGCTGTCAGAGCAGCCGGGCAAACTTCAGGGCTGCCGCCAGCAGGCGATCGACGGTCACCGTGAGATCATGCGCCGTGCGCGTGAAATGGGTGCCGACACGGTTGTGGTGCTGGATACCCACTGGCTGATCAACGCCGGTTATCACATCAACAGCAACCCGGTATTCAAGGGCAAGTTCACCAGCCACGAGTTCCCGCACTTCATCCAGAATCTGGAGTATGAGTACAAGGGCAACCCGGCGCTGGGCAATGCGATTGCGGCCAAGGCCACCGAAAAAGGTGTTTTCACCCTCTCCCACCAGGTTGAAACGCTGGACCTTGAGTACGGCACACTGGTGCCCATGCACTTCATGGAGCCCGGTGATATGCCGATCGTATCTGTTGCGGCCTTCTGTACCGTTCACAACCTGCAGGACTCTCGCAAGCTGGGTGAGGCGATCGCCGAAGCGGTCAAGGAAAGCGACTGCAAGGTCCTGCTGCTGGCTTCCGGCTCCCTGTCACACAAGATCTGGGAAAACGAGCTCTACGAAGCGAACAATGGCACCTTCACCATTTCACGCGAATTCAACCGTCAGGTCGATCTGCGCGTGCTGGAGCTGTGGCAGAACGGAGAAATCGATACCTTCCTGAAGATGCTGCCCGAGTATGCCCAGCACTGCTCAGGTGAAGGCGGCATGCACGATACTGCCATGCTGTTCGGTGCCCTCGGCTGGGACAAGTACACCGGCAAGGGCGAGTTGATCGGCGAGTACTTCCCAAGCTCCGGTACCGGCCAGGCCAACGTTATTTTCCCGGTACAGTAAGTTACACATCCGCCGGGGTTTCACCTCCCCGGCGGTCGATTCAGCCAGTTCTCACTCATAACCCAACACTATAAGCAGGCGGAGACCCATCCATGCTGCAGACATCCTACCCCTACTACCTGGCCAACGAAGCCCTTGCTCCGAACCAGGACCTGGTAGTTTATGACAAATTCTCCGGCGAAGCGGCCACCCGTGTCGCCATGGCTGATGCGGCTGCCATCGACAAGGCGATCGCAGCGGCTGACGCAGCCACCGAGCCGATGCGCAAGCTGCCGGCCTACAAGCGTCAGGCCATCCTGAACCACTGCGTGAAGCGTTTTGAAGAGCGTGCCGAAGAGCTGGCCGTAGCCCTGTGCATCGAAGCCGGCAAGCCGATCAAGGATGCCCGCGGTGAAGTCACCCGCCTGATCGATACCTTCCGCATTGCCGCTGAAGAAGCCGTTCGCATCGGCGGTGAAGTGGTGCCGATGGATATCAGCCCCCGTGCCGAAGGTTACACCGGCATGTGGAAGCGCGTCCCTATCGGCGCCTGCTCTTTCATTTCACCGTTCAACTTCCCGCTGAACCTGGCGGCTCACAAGGTGGCGCCGGCCATAGCAGCCGGCTGCCCGTTCATTCTGAAACCTGCCAGCCTGACGCCGATCGGTGCGATCATCATCGGTGAAGTACTGGCCGAAACCGATCTGCCCAAGGGCGCATTCTCCATTCTGCCCTGCCACCGCGACGGTGCCGACCTGTTTACTACCGATGACCGTCTGAAACTGTTGAGCTTCACTGGCTCTCCGGACGTGGGCTGGCAGCTGAAGGCCAAGGCCGGCAAAAAGCCGGTAGTACTGGAACTGGGCGGCAATGCGGCCTGCATCGTTGATGAAGGCACTGATCTTGACGATGCCGTTGCCCGTATCGTCTTTGGCGCCTACTACCAGTCCGGCCAGAGCTGCATCAGCGTGCAGCGCATCATGGTGCACGAAGCACACTACGATGAAGTCCGTGAGAAGCTGTCCAAGGCGGTCAACGCACTGGTACACGGCGATCCGAAAGACGAGAACACCTTCATCGGCCCGATGATTTCCGAGAAGGAAGCGACCCGTCTGCACAACTGGGTGCTGGAAGCGAAAGACGCGGGTGCGACCGTTCTGGCTGGTGGCGAGCGCGAAGGCGCCATGCTGCAGGCAACCCTGTTGGAAAACGTGGACGCCGATCAGAACGTCAACACCCAGGAAGCCTTCGGCCCGGTAGCGATCCTGTCCAAATTCAACGACTTTGATGCTGCGCTGAAAGAGGTCAACAACTCTGACTTCGGTCTCCAGGCCGGCATTTTCACGCGCGACATCTACAAGATCCAGAAAGCCTGGGATGAGCTGGAAGTCGGCGGCGTGGTGATTGGCGATGTGCCGTCCTGGCGTGTGGATCACATGCCGTACGGCGGCGTGAAGGACAGCGGTCTGGGTCGTGAAGGCGTTCGATATGCGATCGAGGACATGACCGAGCTGCGCCTGCTGGTAATCCGCGATCCCAAGTAAGTGCTGTCCGGTGCTGTCCTTCAGGACTGCACCGGTTGCCTGACCGGCCGAGATATCGTGAAACCGAATCCACCTGTTGCCCTGCTGACACTGATCGCCATGGCCAGCCCACTGGCCCTGAATGCATTCGTGCCGGCAATGCCGGATGCAGCCGCTGCGCTGGATGCGGATATCGCCACCATTCAGCTGACTTTTACCTGCTACCTGTTGACACTGGCCATTGGCCAGTTGATCACCGGACCGCTGGCGGACTATTTCGGCCGTCGTCCGGTACTGCTGACAGGTCTGGGTCTACACACGCTGGGCAGCCTGTTGGCCGCTTCAGCAGATGGGGTCGAGATGCTGATTGCAGGGCGTGTCCTGCAAGCGCTGGGTGGCAGTACATGCATGGCGTTGGCACGCACCATTATTCTGGATGTGCATGGCCGTGAGGGGGCAGCCGGGCGCATGGGCTACGTGGTCATGGCCATTGCCATTGCGCAGGCCATTGCGCCCACCATCGGGGGCTTCCTGAACCTTTGGACGGGATGGAACTCAATATTCTATATGTCCGTGTTCATGGGCGCCTTGGTATGGCTGGTCGCCCTGCGCATGTTGCCGGAAACCAGTCGCGCCCGCAGTGACAGCCTGCACCTCGGGGGCATCCTGAAACGGTATAGTGAGGTACTGGGATCAGGCCAGTATCTGGGCTACGTGTTATCCACCACGGCCATCGCAGCGGCATTCTACCTCTTCGTTGGCAGCAGCCCCTATATTGTGACGGACCAGCTGGGCGGCAACTCGGCCGTGTTTGGCAGCTGGTTTTTAACGGTGTCGCTGGCCTTCATGGCGGGCAGCTTTCTGTCAACACGGCTGGCTCTGCTGTTTAGTGTTGACCAGATGGTCCTGTGCGGCAACTTGCTGTCGCTGTTGGGTGCGGCCCTGCTGCTGGGCCTTTCGCTGCTGAACTCGCTCAGCCTGGCAGGGCTTTTCCTGCCCATGGCCCTGGTTATTTTTGGCCGCGGCTTGAGCCAGCCGAATGCCCAGTCGGCCGCCATCAGCAGCAGTGACAGCTCGGCCGGAACCGCGTCAGGACTTATGGGATTCATCCAGCTGTTGACCGGTGCCGTGATCGCCCAGCTTGTCCCCATGCTGCTCGATTATGGCACTACACTGGTATTCAGCTGCATTCTGGCAGCACCCGTGATTGCCTTGCTGGCACATTACAGTGCCTGGCGCAGGCGACACGACAACGCTGCCCAATAATGCGCAGGGACGCCCACAAGACTATATCGGTCAATGACCCAAGACTATGCTGACCGGGCAACGGCCTGCCGCCCCGGTAACAACAAAAGAGGAAAATTCGATGGGTAAACTCGCATTAGCTGCAAAAATCACCCATGTACCGTCCATGTATCTGTCTGAACTGGACGGCCCGCAAAAGGGCTTCCGCCAGGCAGCCATCGACGGCCACCATGAAATCAGCCGTCGCTGCCGTGAGCTGGGCGTAGACACCATCATCGTGTTCGACACCCACTGGCTGGTCAACGCCAACTATCACATCAACTGCGCGGCGCATTGGGCCGGCAACTACACCAGCAACGAACTGCCGCATTTCATCTCCAACATGGAGTTTGAATACGATGGCAATCCGGAGCTGGGCCGCCTGCTGGCCGAGGAATGTAACGCTCAGGGTGTCGAAACCCTGGCCCATGATTCCACCAGCCTGGACCCGGAATACGGCACACTGGTACCCATGCGCTACATGAACCAGGATCGCCACTTCAAGGTGATCTCGGTGTCTGCCATGTGCACCGTGCACTACCTGAATGACAGTGCGCGTCTGGGCTGGGCCATGCGCAAGGCAATTGAAGAAAAGTACGACGGTACCGTGGCCATTCTGGCGTCCGGCTCACTGTCGCACCGTTTCGCCCAGAACGGTCAGGCACCGGATTTTGCCACCAAAACCTGGTCACCGTTCCTTGAACGACTGGATCACCAGGTGGTGGAGATGTGGCAAAACGGCGAGTGGGAAGATTTCTGCGAAATGCTGCCCGAGTATGCCGTTAAGGGTCACGGTGAAGGTTTCATGCATGACACCGCCATGCTGCTGGGTGCCCTGGGCTGGTCTGAATACGACCAGAAAGTAGAAGTGCTGACCCCCTACTTCGGCAGCTCTGGTACTGGCCAGATCAACGCTGTGTTCCCGGTGTCTCCCGTTACTGGTGAGAAGGTTCCTGCGCCGCAGGCGTCCGTCACCAAATCCTTTGCGCCGGGTTCAAGCCGAATCTGATACCCGATGACAACGACTCCAACGGCCTGCACCTGCAGGCCGTTTTCGTTTGGGCACTGAGCGCACAACTCTTTGTTAATATATTAAACAGATTATTCACAGTGGTAAGATCTTCTCATAACAACCCAACATCTGACCGGGAGACTCACGGATGTCATCGGTAGCCAACCCCCAACGCCTGATCGTACTGCTGGCCGCACTGGTTGCTTTCGGCCCATTGTCGATTGACATGTACCTGCCCAGCCTGCCTTTGATCGCACAGGATCTTCAGGCCCCTGAATCCAGTATCCAGCTGACCATCAGTGCCTTTCTGATCGGTTTGTTCATCGGCATGCTGTTTTACGGCCCGCTGTCGGACAAGTACGGCCGTCGTCGTCTGCTCCTTGGCGGCATCACACTGTATCTGGTCGCCAGCATCGGCTGTATGCTGGCGACCAGTGCCGAGTGGCTGATCGCTGCACGCTTCCTGCAGGCACTGGGCGCAGCTGCCGCCTCGGTGTTGGCCCGCGCCATTGTGCGTGACCTGTTCCCGCTGAACGAGGCCGCCCGGGTGCTTTCGCTGATGCACCTGGTCACCATGATCGCAACCCTGGTTGCACCACTGGTCGGTGGCTATCTGATCATGATCTCTGACTGGCGCTCGCTGTTTGTCGTGCTGTTCATCTTCGCAGCAATTGTACTGCTGGCCAGTGCCTGGAAAATTCCTGAAACCCATCATGGCGATTCACGCCGCGCCAGTGTACTGGCGGTGTTTCAGGCTTACCTCAGGATTGGTCTGCAGCCGGTGGCCATCGGCTACATTCTCTGCATGTCGCTGACCTTTGCCGGCATGTTCGCCTATATCACGGCATCGCCGTTTGTATACATCGAATACTTTGGTGTCAGCCCGCAGAACTATGCCTGGCTGTTCAGCCTGAACATCGGCGGCGTCATCGTATTGGTCAGCTTGAATGCCCGTTATGTGGGACGATTCGGAACCCAGAAACTTCTGCTCGCAGGCGCCTCTCTTGCAGCCTTTTCAGGGCTTCTGCTGACCTTCGCTGGTATTACCGAGATCGGCGGCCTGCCCCTGATTGTGCTGGCACTGCTGGGCTTTGTCAGCGTCACCGGTGTACTCGGCGCCAACTGCATGGCAAGCCTGCTGTCGCGCTATCCGGAACAGGCCGGTGCCGCAGCCGGACTGGCGGTTGCCTGCCAGTTCGGTCTTGGGGCTCTGGCAAGCTCCATCGCCAGTACTCTGCACGACGGTACAGCCTTGCCTATGGCGCTAATCATTGGTCTGACCGGCTGCGGCTCACTGGCGGCTCTTGCCCTGACCCGTCGTTCTGCAGCCTGAGCCTGGCTGAACTATACTTGGGCTATCGGTTACTTTTTGATCGATAGCCCGGGTTCAAGCAGACAACAGCAATCCAGCTTAAATATAGAAAAGTGCAATAATAAACCAGAATTTTACATTTCCTGCACAGGCCTGACTCCGCATAATCGTTGCAATCCTTCACGGATCATTATCAAGTTGTTGTTCGGGTAGCCACTCGAAAACCCAATTGCGATGTAACCGATTCCATTATTAGAAGAGAGACGATCCAGATGAACAAACAGAATCCGATGCTCGACAAACTCAAGGAGATCCTCCCTGCCATTCGCGCCAACGCTCCCAAAGCGATTGAGCTGCGTCAGGTACCCCAGGAAAACATTGAGATGCTGCACGGTATCGGTCTGAACCGTGCGTTCCTGCCCAAGGCCTACGGTGGCCTGGAAATGTCTCTGCCTGAATTCACTGATTGCATCGCAGCACTGGCCGGCGCCTGCTGCTCCACTGCATGGGCATACAGCCTGCTGTGCACCCATAACCATCAGATGGCGATGTTCTCCAAAAAAGCACAGGATGAGTTCTGGGCTGAGAACCCCGACACTGTAGCGTCCAGCTCCATCGCACCGTTCGGTAAGCATGAAGAAACCGAAGGTGGCATCATCTTTACCGGTGACATGAAGTGGAGTTCAGGTGTTGACCACGCAGACTGGATCATCGTCGGCTTCAACCGCTTCGACGAAGCCGGTGAAAAGGTGTACAGCTTTGCGGTCATCCCCAAGAGCGAGTTCACCATCATTGATGACTGGTATTCTGTTGGCATGCAGGGCAGCGGAACCAAAACCGCCAGCATCAAGGGTGTATTCGTTCCCGAACACCGCATCCAGGCCGCTCGTGACATGATGGAAGGCCGCCACGTTGGTCGTCCTCTGTATCCGGACAGCAAAATTTTCCATACCCCGTACCGCCCATACTTTGCCTGTGGTTTCGCGGCCATGAGCCTGGGTGTCGCCGAGCGCATGATCGATGTGTACAAGGAACTGACCCAGAACCGTGTCCGTGCCTACACCGGCGCTCAGGTGAAAGAGTCAATTCCGCCGATTCTGCGCATCGCCGAATCCTATCAGCAGGTATGTGCCGCACGCGCCTATCTGGAAAAGACCTGGAACGAGCACAAGGAATATGGCGAGCGTCACGAATACCCGGACCGTTACACGCTGGCGCACTGGCGTACCAACCAGGCTTATGCCATCAAGATGTGTGTTGAAGCCGTCAACCGTCTGTGGGCAGTGATGGGAGCGTCCAACTGGTATCAGGATCGCGAGAGCCAGCGTCTGTGGCACGAGTCCAACATGACCGCGGCTCATGCCTACACCGACTACGATGTCTGTGCCCAGATCATCGGTCGTGAACTGCTGGGTCTTGAGCCGGATCCTTCACTGCTCTGATCTCTGCATTATCCAGAGGCGCCCTCCTGTTCATGCGGGCGGGCGCCTTTTCCCTTTTGACGGGGACATCTCACCTACTATCAAGTGAGCTGTCTGTTGCTCGTCTACTATAAGAATGTTGTTAACCCGACCCCAGGTGCTGTTATGAGCAATCAAGTCACTGAATTCGATCCCAAAGCCTTTCGTCGTGCTCTGGGCAACTTCGCCACCGGTATTACCGTTGTTACCGCGCAGACCCCGGACGGCGTCAAAACGGGTGTAACCGCCAACAGCTTCAACTCCGTTTCTCTGGACCCGGCCCTGATTCTGTGGAGCATCGACAAGCGCTCCGGCAGTTGCGAGATTTTCGAGAAAGCGACGCACTTCGCTGTTAACATCCTCGCTGCAGATCAGATCGACCTGTCCAACCACTTTGCTCGTCCCGGCGAAGACAAATTTGCCGGCACTGATTTCAACGCCGGTCTCGGTGGTGCTCCCTTGCTGCCGGATACCGCTGCCTGTTTCCAGTGCGAAGCCTACGAAACCGTTGATGGTGGTGATCACTGGATCCTGATAGGCAAGGTTGTCGCCTTTGAGGACAACGGTCGGGCGCCGCTGGTTTACCATCAGGGCAGCTACTCTGTGGTCATGCCACACTCCCGCTTCCCTGCCAAGAAAGAGGATGAGCCGGCTGCCATCGAGCGTCTCAAGTCCCGTTTCAAGGACAATCTGTACTACTTGATGGTGCAGGCCATTCGTACCTATCAGGCCGACTATGCGCCACTGCAGTTGTCCACGGGTCTGCGCACCAGTGAAGCTCGCATGCTGATGGTACTTCAGGAAACGCCAAAGCTCTGCCGCAAGGAGCTGTTGCGTGAGGTCAACATGCCTGAAGTTGAGGTCGACAATGCGGCTGAAATCCTGCAGCGCAAGGGGCTGGTGAGCTTCTCGGACGAGTGCTACAACATCACGGCCAGCGGTGAAGAGCAGGCCGAAGCCCTCTGGACCCTGTCCAAGCAGGAGCAGGACAAAATGTTCGGTGAGTTCAGCGAAGACGAGATCGCAACCTTCAAGAAAATTCTGACCAGTCTCGCCTGCCGCTAAGCGCAACCCGCTATTTCCACCCCGGCCTGTTCCCCCGAGCACGCCGGGCGCCGGAGGGCCGGCCACTGACTGGTTAGACGGCAGTCCTTGGGCGAATCACTCTCCGGCTTTTGATCATGTTCTCCCGCCTGTGCCCGTTCTGGGTTAAGCTTCAGCAAAGCATAAGAACCACTCGCACTTGCCACAGGAAAGCTGAATGCCATCGCAGATGACACCTGACTGGACCCCATCGTCCCAGGTTTTACAGGTACTCGAACAGCTGGGGACTCACAGTTTTTACGATGTCTTTCTTGACTGGCTGGATGAAGAGTTCGGTACCGAACAGTGTATGGTGTTCTACTGTGAAGACGGTCATCAGGTCTCGACACTGCTGTTCAAGGACTATGCGCGCGAGGCGTCTGCCAGACAGCTGGCCGAAGCCTATGTGGGAGAACGTCACTATCTGCAGGACCCCAATTTCAGCATCCTGAAAACCATCGCGCCGGGCGAGGTACAGGTGGTTCGCTTTGACTCCGTCAGCAGCGATATGGGGTTACATTATCGCAAGGCCTTTTTTGAATCGCCGGGTTTTCTGGACAAGTTGGCGATCATCCGGGGAACTGAAGCCGGCAACTATTATGTCAACCTTTACCGCCGCAGTTCTTGTTTCGACAGCCGTTTTGATGACCATGACTTTACTCGTCGAGTAGGCGCACTGATCAGCGTACTGCTGTACAAGCACTTTGCCCTGAATGAACGTTTGCGGCTTGAAGGACCGCTGGCATTTCTGTCAGAACGTGAGCAGCAGGTGTGTCGTGCGGTCCTGCGCGGAAAGAAAAACGAAGCAATTGCCGCCGAGCTGGATATTGCCGCCAGCAGCGTAATCACCTATCGCAAACGTGCCTACGAAAAGCTGGGTATCACCAGCCGAGCCCAGCTGTTTGCACTTTGTACCTGAGCCACCCGGCATCAGTTCTTTTTTAGTAAACGTGCCGTTTTAGACTTTCTGCTAACATACACGCTTTGCCCACCGACTACGCAAGGGATGCATATTTTGTCCACCCATCAGAAAGCCGATCTGTTGCTGCTGCTCACCACCATTCTTGCTGCGGCTGGCTGGATTTTCTCGCGTGAGGCCGTACAGGGGCTTGCCCCGCTGCTGTTCATGGCATTGAGATTTATCAGCGCAGGTCTGATCCTGGCGGCTGTTGGCTGGTCGGCCATGCGCCTGTTTACCCGGCTGCAATGGAAAAGTGCCTGTCTGGTTGGAGTCTTTTTTGGTACGGCACTGAGCTTCTGGATAGTGGCTCTGGAAATGACCAATCATGTGGGGGTCGGTGCTTTTTTGACCGGGCTTGGTGTCGTACTGGTGCCCTTGATCAGCCTGCTGTTTGGTGATCGTTCCGGGCCCTATGTTTTCCTGTCACTGCCTTTGGTCATCGCGGGCCTTGCCTGCCTGTCTCTGGACAGTGAGTTTCACCTTGGTCTGGCAGAAGTGCTGTTTCTGCTGTCCGCCCTGTTTTTTTCGTTCACGTTTATTCTCAACAGCCGCGCCGCCACACGCATGCCGGTACTTCCGCTGACCGCAGTACAACTGCTGGTCACCGGCCTGATCAGCGCGATGGCATCACTGCTGCTGGAAGAATGGCACTTCGAACAGTCTGTCAGCATTTGGGGCTGGCTGATTGCCAGCACACTCATTGCGACCAGCCTGCGTTTTCTGGTGCAAACCCATGCTCAAAGCCTGGCACCTCCCAGTCATACGGCCATCATCATGACGCTGGAGCCTGTCTGGACAGCTCTGCTGGCCATGCTTTGGCTCGGCGAATCCATGACCGCCCTTCAGCTCAGTGGCTGCGCCCTCATCTTTACTGCGATGCTGGTCAATCGCTGGCCGGCCCTGCGCAGCTGGGTCCGTTCACTTCAGGCATAGTCGCTACAGGTCAACAAGCACGCTTTTTCCTGCCCTACAAAGCGGTTCAGGCTTCAGCCACCCGTACGGCTGTGTTACTTTCCGGATACGGTCAATTAATTCTGGGAGCTGTTGCTGATGTCCGCTGAAAAATTTCGCCTCGTTACTCGCAGTGATTTCGACGGTCTTGTCTGTGCCGTGCTGCTTAAGCACCTGGACCTGATCGACGATATAAAGTTCGTTCACCCCAAGGATATGCAGGATGGCAAGGTGGATATCACAGATAGTGACATTACCACCAACCTGCCCTATGTGAAGGGCGTCAACCTGGCCTTTGACCACCATCTGTCGGAAACAATTCGCAACGAGAAGGTGGACAATCACATTATCGACCCTGACGCACCTTCAGCTGCGCGCGTGGTATGGAAATACTACGGTGGTCATGACGCCTTCCCCGTTGAGTGGGACGAGATGATGGAGGCTGTGGACAAGGGCGACTCGGCCCAGTTCACTCAGGATGAGGTGCTTAACGCAGAAGGATGGGTGCTGCTCAACTTCCTGATGGACGCCCGTACTGGCCTGGGACGTTTCCGCGAATTCCGCATCTCCAACTATGCCCTGATGATGGATCTGATCGACTACTGCAAGAACCACAGTATTGAGGAGATCCTTGACCTGCCGGACGTGAAGGAACGGGTTGAGCTGTACTTTGAGCAAGAAGCGAAATTCAAGGAGCAGATTCAGCGCTGCGCTACCGTACATGACAATCTTGTGGTACTTGATCTGCGACACGAAGAGCAGATCTGGGCGGGCAACCGTTTCATGATTTATGCGCTTTACCCCCAGTGCAATATTTCCATCCATGTGCTGTGGGGTCTCAAGCAGCAGAACACAGTGTTTGCCACCGGCAAGTCCATTTTTGATCGCAGTGCCAAAACCAACGTCGGCGAATTGATGCTGCAATATGGCGGTGGTGGTCATCATGCAGCCGGTACCTGTCAGGTCGAGAATGACCGCGCCGAATCGGTCCTGAATGAACTGATCACTCGCATCAACGCTGACGGCTAAGCCTGATCAGACAGCGCCGGCAGATTCTCCCTCTGCCGGCGCTGTGCTAATCTGAGCCTGCGTCAAGCTATGAACGGAGGCCCTAATTGACCCCAGCCCTGCGACTTCTGCTAATTCTTCTTAGCCTTGTATTTACACCCCTGGCCTTGGCCGAACCCATCGACAGCGACCCTGTATTAGATTCGGCGCAGATAAACGATCTCACAGCCGAAACCGATGCAGAAGCTTCCCTGTCCCTGCCACGTCGACTGGCGCAGCTGAGCAGCAGTATCGCGCACGATGTCGGAGAGCAGATCGTAAACCTGGCCTCAACAGCCCGGAACCTGCTGTCTGGAGATCTGACCGATCCCGGTTTCGACTCTACCGCCTTTACCGATGCAGCCCTTAACCTGGGCATGGTAGTACTCGCCACTCTGATAATGTTCTTTTTACTCAAGCGGCTTTCGCGTCCTCTGTTCACTGTATTCAGCCGTTGGACTGAAGCGGGTGAAAGGCCCACACCCGTTCTGCGACTGGTGTTTTGTGTCGCCCTTGCAACGGTACTGGATCTGCTGCTGGTGGTATTGGCCTATGTCAGCGGCAGCCTTATCGGTACATTCCTGATTGGTGAAAGCGGTGAGCTGACCACTCGAGCCTCCCTGTTTTTGAACGCGTTTCTGATCATCGAAGGCCTGAAAGCGGGTATTCGCATGCTGCTTCAATCCGAACATCAGGGACTGCGCTTGCTCGCCATTGACGCCAACGAAGCGCGCTTCTGGAACCGCTGGATCGGCAAGCTGATCAGCCTGGTGGGCTACGGCCTGATGACACTGGTACCGTTGATCAATCTGTACCTGTCCAAAACGCTGGGCGAAGCAGTCGGTACCCTGATCACGCTGTTGGCATATGCCTATGCAACAACCGTGGTATTGAAGCACCGCAGTCGCCTGCGCATGATAATTGAATTGCGAGCGAACAATACGGAAGGTGGTATTGCCCAGGTCTTGTTGAAAATGCTGTCGCGCAGCTGGCACTTGCTGGCAATTGCCTACTTTTCACTGGTACTGATACTTACATTCACCCGACCGGAAGATGCTCTGCCCTTTGTACTGCTGGCAACCATTCAGAGTATTGCTGCCATCGTGGCGGGCCTGCTGCTTTCAACTCTTCTCGGCCAGACACTGGGCCGTCGACTCACCCTATCCGACGAACTGAAGCACAAACTGCCAATGCTTGAGTCACGCATCAACAGCTATCTGCCCAATGCACTCTACTTCCTGAGGGCAGTTCTGTTTGTTTTCGTCGCTATGCTGATCTTGGGGGCGTGGGGCGCATTCAATATCAGCGACTGGTTTGTATCGGATACCGGCCGCATGCTGGTTGGCAAAATCATCGCGATTGCCGTCATTCTCACCGTCGCCTTTGCAGCCTGGGTTATCCTTGCCAGCGTGATTGAGCACAAGCTGAACCCCGAAACCGGCACCGGTGAGCCCTCGCCCCGCATCAAAACACTGCTGGCCCTGTTCCGCAATGCGGCCGCAATTGCACTGATCACAATGACAGGCATGGTGGTGCTGTCGGAGGTCGGTATCAATATTGGTCCGTTGATTGCCGGTGCCGGCGTACTGGGTCTTGCCATCGGTTTTGGCTCTCAAAAACTGGTTCAGGACATTATCACCGGCATTTTCATCCAGCTGGAAAATGCCATGAATACCGGTGATATCGTGACCGTAGGGGGCATTACCGGGGTGGCCGAACGTCTCAGCATTCGCTCGGTGGGCATCCGTGACCTTAATGGCACCTACCACCTGATACCCTTCTCCAGCGTTGATACCGTATCAAACTACATGCGCGACTTTGGTTACCACGTTGGCATCTATGGCATCGCGTACCGCGAGAGCATTGATGAAGCCATCATCCATCTGCAAAACGCGTTTGAAGAACTGGCGGCTGATGAAGAAAACAAAAACAAGATTCTGGAGCCGATCGAAATTTCCGGCGTGACCGCACTGGCCGACAGTTCAGTCAATATCCGTGTTCGGATCAAAACCACGCCGGGCGACCAATTCTCTGTTGGCCGTGCCTATAATCGACTGGTCAAAATCCATTTCGACAACGCCGGAATTGAAATTCCCTTCCCACATACCACAGTCTTTTTCGGACATGAAAAGGATGGTTCGGCACCGGCTGCAAGTCTGCGACTTGAGGCCCCCGGCAATAACCGTGAGGTCAGCGGATGACACAGGATCAGCTGCTGATCGTCGGTATCCTGGTTGCGACCATGGGGATGTTCATCTGGGGACGCTGGCGGCATGACATGGTGGCAGGCGCTGCACTTCTGGCCTGTGTCCTCACGGGCCTGATAGAAGCTCAGGATGCCTTTACGGGCTTTGCTCACCCGGCCGTCGTGACCGTGGCCTGTGTGCTGGTGCTCAGCCGGGCCCTTCAGGTGTCCGGTGCCGTGGACATTCTGACGCGGCACGTCTTGCCCAAAAAGGCTGGTACCACCCTCAGCCTGGCTGCCCTGACAGGGCTGGGTGCCTTTCTGTCCGGATTCATGAACAATGTCGGTGCCATGGCGCTGTTGATGCCTGTAGCCATGCAGCTCTCGGTGCGACTGGGGCTTACGCCCGGTCAGGTCCTCATGCCACTGGCGTTCGGCACCATTCTGGGCGGCATGACCACATTGATCGGCACACCGCCAAACCTGATCGTGTCCGGCTTTCGCAGCGAAAGCATCGGTAGCGGGTTTGGCATGTTTGATTTCACGGCCGTTGGCTTATCCGTCGCCGTGTTCTGCGTCTTGTTTATTGCCGTGCCCGGCTGGCGTCTGGTACCCGCTCGCAAGCAACCCGGTACTGAAGGCTTCGATACGGGGGCCTATATCACCGAGGCACGTGTGCCGGAAGACAGTAAACTGGCTGGCCTGCACCTGCGTGAGGCCGAAGCAGCACTGGACGAGGCGGATGCACAGATCATTGGCCTGATCCGAAATGAGGTTCGTGTCAACGCTCCGTCCTCCGGTCGTCGCATTCGTGCGAATGACATTCTGGTGATTGAAGCGGATGTGGAATCCCTTGCGGGTGTCATCAGCGCATTGGGGCTGCAGCTTGAAGAGGCCAAGGCCTCATCGGCCGATGATGACACCCCCCTCCAGACGGAAAGCGCCTCAGATCAGGAAGATAAGGAGACGGATAAAGACAAGGAAAAGGAATCCGACAGCAATGGCGATGGCATGATCCTGATGGAACTGGTGGTCAGAACGGAATCACCGCTGCAGGGACGCTCCGCCCGCGACATTCTGCTACGCACCCGGTACGGTCTGAACCTGCTGGCCGTATCCCGCGAAGGGTCCCGCTCCAAGGCTCGCCTGCGTACGCTCAAGCTGAAACCGGGCGACTTACTTTTGATGCAGGGCTCGGAAGAGGCACTGTCCGAATTCGCGGCCGATAACGGCTGTATTCCGCTGGCCGAGCGCGAGCTGCGCATACCCGACCACAGCAAGGCCCTGACTGCAACGCTGATCATGCTGATTGCTGTCGCTTGCGCCGCCTTTTCACTGCTGCCAACAGCCGTTGCCTTTGCCGCTGGCGTACTGGCATCCATGGCGCTGCGCACCCTTCCACTTCGGTCCGTGTATGACGCCATCGACTGGCCCGTCATTATTCTGCTCGGAGCGTTGATGCCGGTGGCTGCCGTAATGGAAAGTACCGGTACTGCCACGCTGATTGCCGACGTGCTGATTCAGCATGTTGCCCAAGGAAGCGGCCCTGCAGCCCTGGGGCTTATCCTGATCGTCACCATGCTCATTTCAAGTGTTGTTAACAACGCGGCCACTGCAGCGGCCATGTGTCCCATCGCACTGGGTACCGCCGCGTCGCTTGGTGTAAACGCGGATGCCCTGTTGATGGCAGTAGCCATTGGAGCGTCCTGTGCGTTTCTGACACCTATCGGCCACCAGAACAATACTCTGATCCTCGGGCCGGGTGGTTTTCGATTTGGCGACTACTGGCGCCTTGGGCTACCTGTGTCGCTGCTGGTTTGTGCAATCAGCATTCCGCTGCTTCTGCTGGTTTGGCCGTTGTAGTGTTTACCCTTGCTAAGCCTGTTTCATAACCGGATACTTCGTTTTTTTACTTTATGCCGTACGAGGTGTTTGCATTGACACAGATTGCCGACAATACAGTGGTTCAGTTTTTCTACACGCTGACCGACTCCGATGACACCCAGATCGAAACCAACCACGGGGCGGACCCCATTGCGTATCTCCACGGCCATGGCAGCATGATGCCGGCAATCGAGGCCGCACTGGAAGGCAAGTCTGCCGGTGATACTCTGCACCTGACACTGGCGCCGGACCAGGCATACGGTGAACGCCAGGAAGGTCAGGAGCAACGTGTTCCCTTGAAGCACCTGCAAGGACTGCCCAAGGGCGTGCGCAGCTGGAAGGCTGGCATGGTCGCCGTTGTGCAGACCGACCAAGGCATGCGCCAGGTAACTGTGATCAAGCCAGGACTGAAAATGGTGCTGGTCGATACCAACCACCCACTGGCCGGCAAAACACTGACCTACGATATCGAAGTGGTCGATGTTCGCGCCGCGACAGACGAAGAGATTGCCCATGGCCATGCCCATGGCGTTGGTGGTCATCATCACTGATGGTCTGCTCGAACGCGTCCGCCTGAACAGAGGCCCAAACCGTGTTTGAATTCATTACTCAATTGTTACGGAGAAAACCCATGGCACGTGCAAGCGCTCGTCATATCCTTGTCAGCTCTGAAGCTGAATGTCAGTCCCTGAAAGATCAGATCGCCAATGGCGCCGATTTTGCCGCCCTCGCCAAGGCACACTCGCAGTGCCCGTCCGGCCAGCAGGGCGGAGAGCTGGGCAGCTTCGGCCCGGGTCAGATGGTCAAGGCCTTTGACGAAGTGGTATTCAGCGCTCCGATCAATGAAGTACAGGGTCCCGTGAAAACCCAGTTTGGCTATCACCTGCTTGAAGTCACCAGTCGCGAAGACTGAAAATCGTGACCTGTAGGCTCCGGCCGGCTCCCGCTGCGCCGGAGCCTTTTCATTTATCCACAACATGAAATCCATTGCTCACGACAGGAAACGCCATGACTGAATGTGAACACCTACAGATCGAGGATATTGTCGAAGGCAGCGGAACCGAGGTGAAGAAGGGCGGCGCATTGATCACGGCTCACTATCGCGGTTTTCTGGAAGACGGGACCGAATTTGATTCCTCGTATGACAGGGGGCAACCCTTTCAAACCGTCCTGAGCCGAAAGAAGGTGATCGCCGCCTGGGTTGAAGGCCTAAAAGGCATGAAAGAAGGCGGCACACGCAGGCTGACAGTACCGGCCGAACTGGGATACGGTGAGCGCGGCTTTGGCGACAAGATTCCACCCAATGCCAATCTGGTCTTTGAAATCGAGCTGCTGGAAGTGCTGAACCGGGAGTAGCCGCACGCTCCCCGGTGACTGATTAGGCCCAAATACCGACTCAATGGATATCACATCTATCCGCTCATCCTCCCTGGAGGATCCCCTCTACTACCTGCGTAATGCCGAGCAGGTGATTCGTCTGTGCCTGAGCCGGTATGCAGACCTGATGAAGCCGGACGAGACAGGGCTTCTGGAACGGCTGCTATCGCTGGATGAGTCTCCACGGGCGCTGCTGATCCGGTTGGTGATGCGAAAAGGCACGCTGTTTCGTACCGATGCCCTGCAATACAGCGAGGTGCCCGATCTCGACGCCGCCATAGCGGCCCTGACGGACGCGGAACTGGTGGATGCAAACCCCAGTCTCTCGCTGGCCGCGCTGTGTGATTTGAGTCGGCGCGAAGAATGCCGTGTACTGGCACACAGTCGCCTGCCCGGTGCAGGTTTTGCGTCTTCTGCCCGCAAAGCCGATCTTATTCAGGCACTGCTGGACACCACTGGCGCCGAACAGTCGCAACCGGTTCAGGCATGGTGGCCAGAACCGCCCTTCAGGGTCATTGAGTTGCTGTGTAACGATCTGTTTGACCGTCTGCGACTGATGTTTTTTGGCAACCTGTACCAGCAGTGGTCCGAATTTGTACTCACCGAGCTGGGCCTGCAACGGTTCGAGCCGGTCCCGTTGACCGCCGAGTCACGTCCCTTTCAAAGCCGGGCTGAAGTGGATCTCTATCTGCAGTTGTTTCACCTGCAGGCACGCGCCGCTGAAGGTGAGCCGATCGATGCCTTGTGTGCGGTCATACCACCTTCAACCGACTGTGCATGGATCCATTACCGCCGCCAGAAGGTTCTGTTTCAGCTGGGCCGAGAAGCGGAGCGCCAGCAGCAAAGGGAGCTGGCGTTAAGCCTCTACCACCAGAGCCAACACCCTGAGGCGCAGTTGCGCACCCTGAGGATACAGGAGAAGCATGAGCCGCCAGAGCGGGTATACCAATGGGCCAGTGATGCTCTGACGCGTCTGCTCCAGCCGGAGATATGCGTAGGACTGCAGCGCATACAGCAACGCTGTGCTCGCAAGGCCGGCCTTGAACATGCCCCGCCCCAAGCCCCGGATATCCCGGTCGAGTCGATGATACTGCCAAAACCGGATCACGGGCGTGTGGAGCAGGCCGTCATCACGGCCCTGTCAGATGCAGACACCGAGCTGTTCCATGTTGAAAACCGACTCTTTACCGGGCTGTTCGCACTGCTGTTTTGGCCCGCGCTGTTCGCACCGGTACGCGGGGCCTTCTTCAATCCCTTCCAGTCCGGCCCCGCCGATCTGTACCGTCCAAACTTCAGCGAAACACGATCCGCGTGGCTGGACGAAGGCTTTGCACAACTGCACTCCGGAACCTACCGCCAGACCATATTGCAAAGACTGGAGCAGAAACAGGGCATCAGCTGCTCGCTGATTCATTGGCCAAGCCTCTCGCCCTCATTGGTCGAGCACACGCTGGCATTGATCCCGGCGGCGCACCTGGAAGCCGTGTTCCGTCATCTGCTAGTGGACCTGCGTCACCACCGCCGCGGCCTGCCGGACCTGATCCTGCTGAACCGCACGGCCGGCCGGTACCGACTGATCGAAGTGAAAGGCCCTGGAGACCGGCTGCAGGACCATCAACGCCTGTGGTTGGGCACGATGCAGCAACAGGGGATACCGGTCAGCGTACTTAATGTTCAGTGGGCCTCATAAGCGTTTCGGTTGTACCAGTCCATCATGTCGCCTTCTGACTTCAGAAACCTATCCCTTTAAGCTACCCTAAGCCTTGGTGAGAAGCCTACCGGTTTAGCCATCAGCAACAGGATGCAGGATTTTCAACATGGACAAGAAGACGCTCACAGAACGGGACATTTGCACCAAGTTCATCAATCCCGCGCTGGAGCAGGCAGGCTGGGATTTACAGACTCAAGTCAGGGAAGAAGTTTCCTTCACCGCTGGCCGCATCATCGTACGCGGTCGTCTTCATACCCGTGGCAAACGCCGCCGTGCCGATTACGTCCTCAGTTACAGGAAAAACATCCCCATCGCCATCATCGAGGCCAAGGACAACAACCACAGCCTGGGCGATGGTATGCAACAGGCGCTGGCCTACAGTGATGCATTGGATGCGCCCTTCGTGTTCAGCAGCAACGGTGACGGTTTCCTGTTTCATGACCGCACCGGCCTGTTCGGCAAAACCGAGTCCACACTGAGCCTGAATGAATTCCCCTCGCCTGACACCCTCTGGGCGCTTTACTGCCGGTACAAAGGCATTGATCAGGCAGACGCTCGAAAAACCGTTGAACAGCCCTACTACGACGACGGCAGCGGCCGTTCACCGCGTTACTACCAGACCGTTGCAATCAACCGCACAGTCGAAGCTGTTGCGCGTGGGCAGAATCGTATCCTGCTGGTGATGGCCACCGGCACCGGCAAGACCTTTACCGCCTTTCAGATCATCTGGCGGCTGTGGAAGTCGAAAAAGAAGAAGCGCATCCTGTTCCTGGCCGACCGTAACATCTTGGTCGATCAAACCAAGAACAACGACTTCAAACCCTTCGGTCAGGCGATGACCAAGGTCAGCAACCGCACGGTAGATCCCTCCTATGAGATCTACCTGTCGCTGTATCAGGCCGTGACCGGCAGCGAAGAAGAACAGAACATCTACAAGCAGTTCTCACCCGACTTCTTCGATCTGGTCGTGATCGACGAGTGCCACCGAGGCAGCGCCGCTGTAGATTCCGCCTGGCGTCAGATTCTGGATTACTTCTCCGCCGCCACCCATATCGGCCTGACCGCCACGCCAAAGGAAACCAAGGAAGTCTCCAACATCGACTACTTCGGCGAGCCGGTTTACACCTACTCGCTCAAACAGGGCATCGAAGACGGCTTCCTTGCCCCGTATAAAGTAGTGCGCGTTGATATTGACCGTGACCTTCAGGGCTGGCGCCCCAGCAAGGGCCAGACCGACAAGAACGGCGAATTGATCGAAGACCGCATCTACAACCAGAAGGACTTCGACCGCAATCTGGTGCTGGAGAAGCGCACCGAGCTGGTGGCGCGTAAAATCACCGAGTTCATGACGCAGACCGATCCCTACCAAAAAACCATCGTGTTCTGCGAAGACATCGACCATGCCGAACGGATGCGTCAGGCGCTGGTCAACCTGAACCCGCAGCGGGTGAAGGAAAACCGCAAGTACATCATGCGCATCACCGGCGACGAGCAGGAAGGCAAGGCCGAGCTGGACAACTTCATCAACCCGGAAGAACGCTACCCGGTGATCGCCACCACCAGCAAGCTGATGACCACCGGCGTGGATGCTCAGACCTGTAAGCTGATCGTGCTGGACCAGCGCATCCAGTCCATGACCGAGTTCAAGCAGATCATCGGCCGTGGCACCCGCATCAACGATGACTTCAACAAGCACTGGTTCACCATCATCGATTTCAAGAAGGCCACCGAGCTGTTCGCCGACCCGGATTTCGATGGCGATCCGGTCAAGGTGTACGCGCCCAAGGATGACGATCCGATCAACCCGGACGATGAACAAGCCCCGGAAGGTGAGCAGCCGGATGACATGCTGGGTGAAGACGATGGCAGCTATGAGGTCGACCCTGAAGAAGAGTGGGTATCGGATGATCAACCCGGCGGTGACTGGGGCGATATCCTCGAAGACCCGCCCCCCAAGCGCATTAAATACGTAGTCGGCAATGTCGAGGTCAGCGTGATTGCTGAGCGTGTGCAATACCTTGGGCCGGATGGCAAGCTCATTACCGAAAGCCTGAAGGACTTTACCCGCCAGCAGGTGAAGGCCCAGTACGCTACCCTCAGCGACTTCTTGCGCCGCTGGAACGAGGCCGAGCGTAAGCAGGCGATCATCGACGAACTGGCCGAACAGGGCGTGATCTGGGACGACCTGATCAAAGAGGTCAGCAAGAAGCTGGGGGCAGAACCCGACCCCTTCGACGTGATCTGCCATATCGTCTACGATCAGCCGCCGCTGAGCCGCAAGGAGCGCGCCGAGCAGGTGCGTAAGCACAACTACTTCAACAAGTACGAAGGCGCCAGCAAGCAGGTGCTGGACGCCCTGCTGGACAAGTACACCGATGCCGGTATCGAGCCGATCGAAGATGTGAAAGTCCTTACTCTGGCCCCTTTCAGCCAGATCGGTGCGCCGATGGAGCTGCTGCAGGCCTTCGGCGGCAAGCCCGGCTACACCCAGGCCGTGAAGCAGCTGGAAGATGAGCTCTACCAGCAGACTTCGTAAGTCGAACCAAACCCTTTATCTCTTTTTCTGAACACCCGGGAACAGACACCTTATGTCGATCAACACCACCATCAAATCCATTCAGGACATCATGCGCAAGGACGTGGGCGTAGACGGTGACGCCCAGCGTATCGGCCAGCTGGTCTGGATGCTGTTTCTGAAGATTTTTGATGACCGCGAGCTGGAATGGGAGATGTTCAACGACGACTACCGCTCGCCCATCCCGACGCATCTGCGCTGGCGCAACTGGGCCGCTGACCCAGAAGGCATGACCGGCGATGAGCTGAAAGACTTCGTCGACACCACCCTGTTCCCTGGGCTGCAAAATCTGCAACCGGCCGGTGACGACTACCGTGGCGTGGTGATCCGCAACGTGTTCGAGGATGCCTACAACTACATGAAATCCGGCCAGCTCATGCGCCAGGTGATCAACAAGTTGCAGGACGGCATCGACTTCAACAAATCTGCCGAGCGCCATGCGTTGGGTGATATGTACGAGCAGATCCTCAAAGACCTGCAAAACGCCGGTAACGCCGGAGAGTTCTATACACCCCGTGCGGTGACCGAGTTCATGGTCAATCGGGTCGACCCCAAGCTGGACGAAAAGGTGATGGACCCGGCCTGCGGCACCGGCGGCTTCCTGACCTGCGCCATCGAACACAAGCGCCAGCACTATGTCAGCACCCCGCAGGACGAGCAGACGCTACAGCGCACCATTCTCGGTGTGGAGAAGAAGCCGCTGCCGCACCTGCTAGCCACCACCAACATGATTTTGCACGGCATCGAAGTGCCGGATCAGATCAAGCATGACAACACCCTGGGCCGCCCGCTGATCAGCTGGGGGCCAAAAGAGCGCGTGGATGTCATCGTCGCCAACCCGCCCTTCGGCGGCATGGAAGAGGACGGCATCGAAACCAACTTCCCGGCCGCCTTCCGCACCCGTGAAACCGCCGACCTGTTCATGACTCTGTTCATCCACCTGCTGCGTGATGGCGGCCGTGCCGCCGTGGTGCTGCCGGATGGCTTCCTGTTTGGCGAAGGCATGAAGACCCGCCTCAAGGAGAAGCTGCTGGACGAGTGCAACCTCCATACCATCGTGCGCCTGCCCAACGGTGTGTTTAACCCCTACACAGGTATCAAGACCAACCTGCTGTTTTTCACCAAGGGCAAGCCCACGAATGCCGTGTGGTACTACGAGCACCCGTACCCGGAAGGCTACAAGAGCTACAGCAAAACCAAGCCTATGAAGTTCTCGGAGTTCCAGACCGAAATCGACTGGTGGGGCGATGAGGCGGACAGCTTCGCCAGCCGGGTCGAAAACGAACAGGCGTGGAAGGTCTCCATCGACGAGATCAAGGCGCGCAACTACAACCTGGACATCAAGAACCCACACCAGGGCGAGCAGATCAATCACGACCCGGACGAACTGCTGGCGCAGTACGAGCAGCAGCAAACCGAGATTCAGGAGATCCGTCACCAGCTGCGCGATATCCTCGCCGATGCGCTCGCGCATAACAGCGATGAGAACACCGATGGAGGTGCAGAGTGAGTGCGCAGGAGCGATTACAAGCGACCGCCAGGGATGGCGGAAGTGTCGATGTGGCAGGAGCAGTCATCGACCATCTGGACCTGTGGACCGGAGCGATCACCAAAAAGTCCACCAGCGGCCGTGGCAGCAACGGCAAGATCGAGCTGACCGGGATTAAGAAGCTGCGGGAGTTGATTCTGGAGTTGGCGGTGCGAGGGAAGCTGGTTGAGCAGGATCCAAGTGAAGAACCCGCTCATCTCATTCTCGAACGTCTTGATTCCACTGTTAAGAAAAGCAGAGGGAAGCCACGAGCATCCTGTGGAGCATCACAACCGAGCCTGCCCACAGGCTGGGGCTCTTTCCGAGTTGGCGATTACCTCGATTTCCAATACGGCAAATCCCTCCCTGCGAAACAACGTGACGACTCAGGAAGCATCGAAGTTTACGGGTCTAACGGCGTCGTGGGTTTCCACACTATGGCTTTGACGGAGGAGCCTTGCATTGTCGTCGGGAGGAAGGGCTCGGCCGGAGCTCTTAATAAGGCCCTTGGTCCTTCATGGACGACGGACGTAGCTTACTATGTTCAGCCACGACAAGGATTCGACTTCGAGTTCACATATCTACTCTTGCAAAGCCTTCACTTGGACCAACTTGGCAAGGGCATTAAGCCCGGCGTCAATCGCAACGAGGCATACGCACTGTCTGCTTCCTTGCCACCATTGGAAGAACAACACCGCATCGTCCAAAAAGTCGATGAGCTTATGGCGCTCTGCGACCGGCTGGAGCAGCAGACCAGCGACCAGCTCGACGCCCACGAAACCCTCGTGGACACCCTGCTCGGCACCCTCACCCAGTCCGAGAATGCCGCCGAGTTGGCCGAGAACTGGGCACGCCTCGCCGCCCACTTCGACACCCTGTTCACGACCGAACAGAGCATCGACAAGCTCAAGCAGACCATACTGCAACTGGCGGTGATGGGGCGGTTGGTGGAGCAGGATGCGGGGGATGAGCCTGCTATCGACTTGCTTACCCGAGTCCATACAAGAAAGATCGAGCTCGCCAACCAGAAAAGAATCAAGCTACCAAGAGAGCTGGCGCGACTGGATGTTACACAGCACAGCTACCCTGCCCCATCTCACTGGGCGTGGGCGTCATTTCAAGATATTGCTGACGAAATATCGACCGGACCATTTGGCTCGATGATTCACAAACACGACTATGTTGAGGCTGGGGTTCCTTTGATCAACCCATCTCACATGGTTGGAGGCCGCATCAAAGAAGACCCTTCAGTTAGCGTCCCCGCAATCAAAGCCGAAGAGCTTTCCAGCTATAAACTGGCCACAGGCGACATAGTGATGGCGAGACGCGGTGAAGTTGGACGCTGCGCAGTGGTAACAGACAGAGAGAATGGATGGCTATGTGGCACAGGCAGTTTCGTGCTGCGATTTCACCCTGCCATCAACAGGCAGTTTATCCTGCTGCTGTTTTCAACGGACACCGTTAGAGACTATCTGACCGGCAATTCCGTCGGCACAACCATGACAAACCTGAATCACGGTATTTTAAAGAAAATGCCGGTTGCTCTACCTCCGGTACAGGAACAACACCGCATCGTCCAAAAAGTCGACGAACTTATGGCCCTCTGCGACCAGCTCAAGGAGCGCCTGAACCAGGCCAGCGAAACCCGCTGCCAGCTGGCCGAAGCGGTCGTGGAAGGAGCACTGAACTAATGGTTTACAGCAGGCCATGGAAGTCCTTTCCCGAGCAACTGGAGCTGCTCAAGTCCAGAGGCATGGTAGTTACCGACGAGGCCGCCGCTCTGGATTACCTTCAGCGTGTGGGCTACTACCGCCTCAGCGCCTACTGGTATCCGTTTCGCACGTTCGAAGTGGTACAGGATAGCGAAACCGGAAAACTCTCGACCAAAGCAAAGGACGAGTTTCACCCGGATACTCAATTCGTGGACGCGGTGCACCTGTACCTGTTCGACAAGCAGCTTCGCTTGTACCTGGCCGATGCGCTGGAACGTATCGAAATATCCCTGCGGGTAGATCTGTCCCATTTGCTTGGCGAGCGCAGCCCGTTCGCCCATATAGAAAATACCAAAGCACACTTCCACCCCAGCTTTGCCAACAAGCCTTTCCGAAAAGGTATGACTCAATCCTGCTTTGACGCCTGACTGGACAAATACCGTGGGTTGGTAAACGCTCGAAAGAGGACTTCGTCCGGCACTATCACGCCAATCACGGTGATGAGCTGCCGATATGGGTTGCAGTAGAGGTATTGGACTTCGGTGCCATTTCTCAGCTGTTCAGCATGCTGAACGTGAAAGACCAGGCTGCCATCGCCAACCGTTACGGCGTGAGCAATTGGAAAGTGTTCAAAAGCTGGCTATTCAGCCTGAGTTACCTGCGTAATCTGGTGGCACACCATAGCCGTTTGTGGAACCGGAACATCACCTCCAAACCAATGTTGCCGAAACAGGGCGAGATTGCCTGGTGTGATGCGTTTATCAGTGACGAAGACACCCACTTCAAGCCCTTCCTGCTGTTTGCCATTACTCGCATGCTGGTGAAGTCGATATGCCCTAATACCGAGTGGCACAACCGGCTGGCCGGACATCTGGAACAGTCCCCAGAGCAGCACTCGTCCAAGAAGCTGAGTTTGAGCGGTATGGGAGTTACGGCCGACTGGAAGGATTGGTGGTAACCAGAAAATAAAAACCCCAACGTAGGTTGCAAGCAACCAAGAGGCCGGGGTCGTGTTGACATGAATACTAGGCCGACCGCAGTAGACTTGCAACCACACGAGAGCTTACAACTGGAAAAACATCCCGATCTTATCGGCGACTGAGGCGCTGCCACGACCCAAAACCTTGGGTAAAGGGTCAATAAAAAACCCCTCAGCAGTATCGCCGCATTGCGGATCCACCGATCGGGGCCGTGTTGGTGATAATGCTAGCCATCAGGCTAAGGTTTGATAAGCCCATCGGGTCGGACGGAAGCGATCACGATACAAGGATTGAGCAACAGGGGTATTCATGAAAAACGGCTGGATGATTCGTGCCGGCAATGGCGGCTGCTACTTCCTAAAGTTTCCAGCTCGGGTCTTTTCGATCGATCAGCCGAAGTAATGCTGGCCATTCTGGGTGTCGTACTTTAGCGCCGGCTTGAGCATCCCCGCCCTCAAATTGTTCGCGCGTTTTAGCCATCACAGTTTCTGGTATACGTTTTAACGTTCCTGCTGACATCGCATTCAACTGAATACGCGTATTTTGAATGAACGCCATATGGCGCACGAACGCCCAGGTGCAGTTCGGACCAGCGGTAATCAACCCATGGTTTTTAAGTACTAGAGTATGATTTTTGGCCCCGAGGGCTTGAGTGATCCTAGGACCCTCCGATCCATCCAAAACGATCCCTTCAAATTCATGATATCCGACTCGTTCATAGAACTGACATCCCTCTTGTGTCACCGGTACAACTTCTTCTTCAATGGCACAGATTGCCTGACTAATAGGTTCGTGCGTGTGAATTACTGCGTGCAGATCTGGTCGAGCCTTGTGCACTTCCGAGTGTATTAAAAATCCGGCGCGATTAACCGGCCACTCGGTTTCACTCAGAATGTTCCCTTCCATATCAATTCGAACAAGATCGCTGGCTCGAATCTCGTCATAAAGCATGCCAAAAGGATTGATTAATACTTCGTCAGTGCCGGGAATACGACGACTGATATGGTTATAAACGACCGACGTCCAACCGAAGTGGGATACTAATCTGTAGGTCGCAGCGAGTTCCAGGCGCAATTCCCACTCTTCTGTAGAGCTGCCTTTCGGTGGTTCTGGGAGATTCAGATCGAATCGATTCTGTCCAGTCGTGATTGTCATTCTTATAGAATCCTGTTTGTGATTAATGGCGCAACGTCAGGGATATCGTAATTACTGGATGCAAATAGATCAAACAGATAGTATTTATACTAAATATAGTTGGTGTCTATTATGCTAAACATTGATCTTAATCTGATTCGTACGTTTGTCGTCCTCTATGAAACGCGGAGTGTCACGATTAGCGCCGACAAGTTAGCTATTACACAACCCTCGGTCAGCTATGCACTCTCCAGATTACGAAAGCTTTTTGAAGATCCGCTCTTTATAAGGTCTAAGCTAGGTATGGAACCAACGGTTGTGGCGATCGAGCTCTACCCTGTATTTAGCCGATCACTAAGCGATATTGAACATAGCGTAGAGCGGTGCAGAAATTTTGAGGCCGCGCTGTCAGAAAGACGGTTTACCATCGCACTCACGGATTTGGGAGAGATGGTACAACTCCCTTTGATCTTTAATGCTTTAAATGTACTGGCACCGAAGGCTCGATTGAATGTAGTTCCGCTACAGATCGATAATGTGGTCGATTGGATGCAGAACGGCAAAGTAGATGCCGTCATTTGCAGCACGAAAATAATCGATAAGAGGGTACAGCGAGAGGTTATTCACAGCGATAGTTACGTTTGCGTTGCAGGGCGAAGTGCGGAAATCGATCATCTTACGCTTGAGGCGTTCGAAGCAGCAGGGCACATAGAGGTAAGCCGATCTCAAGGACATGGGTTAGTCGAGGCGGTTATCCTTGCGAGATCGATTCAACGTGACGTTCGTTTATCGGTGCCTCACTTTAGCTCACTCCCTTCTATACTGGCCATCAGCGATTTACTTGCTGTGGTACCTGAAAATATCGCACAACGTTATGTGAAGGACTATGGATTAAAAGTGTTCCCCCTCCCATTCCCTATCTCCGATATAGAGATAGCAGTGTACTGGTCAACCAATAAAGATGGCTCTCCTGCAACTAAATGGTTCATTGAGGTAGTGAAGAATGCGTTGATAGAGGGATGGTAATGACCTGCTCCACACGTTCGGCATCAGTAGGCGCACGGTGTATAAATGGCTTGCTCGCTATCGAGAGGCAGGTGCCGAAACAGTGGGGTGAGCTGATACAGAAGATGCGCCTGAAGCTCAAGTGGACCACCAAGCAAATCGCACAGGCACTGAGTCTGGCGTATTCCACCGTGACAGCGGTACTGCGTCGACTGAAGCTCAATCGCGTCTCACACCTGGAGCCGGTGCAACCTGTGCAGCGCTACGAGCACCCCAAACCGGATGACATGCTGCATATGGATATCAAGAAGCTGCCTCGCTTCGATAGGCCTGGCCACCGCGTAACAAACAACCGTCGCCAAAACACGCGAGGTGCGCGAGAAGGGATTAAGCACGAGTACACGCGCCCCTACACACCCAGCACGGATGGCAAGGCCGAACGCTTTATACAAACCATGATTCGAGAGCGGGCGTATGCGGAGCCCTACGCAAACGATATATCAAGGACTTGGGCGCTGACGGATTGGATTAATCACTACAACAAACAGCGTCCTCATGGCAGTATCGGGAATCTGCCACCAGTGTCTCGAATACCGAAGCTGCGTGAACAACGTGTTTAGTATTCACAACTAGGCAGGCCAACTTGTCAGTGATGCTGGACTTGGCCCGAAGCGACATTAGATGTGCCGGTTCAAAATAGGCCCATACACCATAAATAAATGCGACTTCAAAGCACATGTTTTCTTCCTTTTCTTCCACATAACATGACACACATACCGGCTGCCAAAACTGCTATGAGCGCTGCCCACGCAAAAAGGTCGCTGAAACCGGCGCGATAAACGGCATCAGCCAGCCTTGCAGACGCTTGATCGCCGGATAAGAAGTCGCTGTATTGTCCCGTCAATATGCTTTCAAATGATTGTCGCAATCGCTGACAATTGGCACCTTCAGCACCACACACCTGCATCTGCAGTCGCGTCATGACCCCCTGCGCCATAATCGCTGACAGGCCGGCATAACCGACCAGCATGCCAAAAAAACGCGCCGTGGTGCTGATACCGGCTCCCATACCTGTCTGCTCAGGCGGCAATGCACCGAGGATCGCTTTCTGGGTCTCGCCATTGATAAATCCCCCACCGGCTCCAAGGACAGCCATAGAGAACAGGAATTCGGGAACACCGCCACTTCGGGCGGCCATAAAAAGTCCTGTATTGCCCAGCGCAATGACCGCCAGGCCCACCGCCAGCAGGTGCAAACTGTCCCATCGGCCGGCAATACGCCGTGTCAGTGATGGCGCGAAAAACATGCCCAATGAAAACGGCAACAAGGCACAGCCAAGCCACAGAAACGAGATATCCAGGCCACGCTGCAGATAGAGCGGTAACAGTGCCGCCATGACTTGTGCTGACGCGGCGTAAGCAAACATGGCGAAAACCGCCGCCAGAAATCGCGGCAGCCTGAAGAGTCGAAGCTCCAGCATCGGCTTGCGTTGATACAGTTCAATGGTGATGAAAACGCAGAGTCCTGCCAGGCCAATCAGTACCGCCAGCACAACCCATTGGCTCATCCAGCCCACATCGGGACCATTAATCAGCCCCCAGGTCCAGGCCAGCAGGGTAAGGCTGAAAACCAGCGCCCCGCACCAGTCAAACGCGCCCACCCGATCACTTCGGTTTGCGTGGACAACCCTGGGCACAGCCAGGACCAGGATTGCGCCTGCAAACGCCAGGATCCCGAATGCCCAGCGCCAGCCCAGCAGATAGCCCACTGAACTGCTTAACAGGGGGGCAATCACCATCGTCAGGCCCATCAAACGCCCCCAGGTTGTCCAGGCCTGCACAGCCTCGTGTTGCTCCCGGAAAGCATGACCGATAATCGATAGTGCCGGTGCCAACAGAAGTGCAGCACCCACACCTTGCAACACGCGGGCACTGACCAAAAACACCATCGTCGGGGCCAGGCTACAGGCAAGTGCGGAGAAGGCAAAAACACACAGGCCGATCGTGAGCATTCGGCGCCGACCATAGCGATCGGACAATGCGCCGGACGCCATCAACAACGATGCGAAGCTGAGCAGAAAGCTGCTTTGCACCCAGGCCATCTGAGCATAGTCGCCTCCCAGTCCGGCCACCAGACTGGGCAGGATAACGCCAACCAGGTTGGTATCGAAAATGGTCAGGGCACATGCGGACGAGGTGACCAGCAGCAGGCTACGCCGATTCATTAAGCATTTATCCTCAGGCGCCAGCTCTCTGGCGCCGTCTGAACAGAGGTTCCGGATTGACCGCTGTGCGGGCATAAATCTGATCATATCCGGACAGCCCCTTGATCGCTTCGGATGCCGGCTTGTCGGCACGCACGGCGAAAGAAGTAAATCCACAGTGTCGCATCAGGGCCAGCTGGTCACGCAGCACATCTCCCAACGCGCGGATATCTCCTTCGAAGCCGTAACGGTTGCGCAGCATCATTGCCTGACTGTATGCACGTCCATCACTGAAGCTGGCGAACTGCAGGGCTATCAGCGGCAAAGCCTTGAGCCAGGGCGTCAGTATCGCGGGATCATCATCCGGCGCAATCAGGATACCCAGCTCTGCGTTGGCGATGCGGGGATCGGATGTTTGCCAGGCATGTCGCCACTGATCCAATGTAACGATCAGGTAAGGCGTACTGACAATGGGCTCGGCCTGCTCTTCAGCCGGACCCTGCATTTCGGCCAGCGCCCAGTGATCCTCGGTGCACAGGTGTGCCTCCCCTCCAGCCACGGATATCAGATTTTCCATGCTGTTTCTCCCTGTTCGGCTGTGGTGACCTGCTGTCCATAAACCCCCTCCTTGAATGGCGCCAGGCCCAGTCGGTTAACGGCATCAATGAACGGCTCTTCAGGCTCGCGAAAGCGGAGATAGGTTTGTAACAGATGATCGATTGCATCCGGCACATCCTCAGCCCTGAAGGCTCGACCGATCACGCGACCGAGTGAGCTGTTCTTGCCCTGATCACCACCGATGGTGATCTGGAAATATTCCTCGCCATTCTTGTCCAGTCCGAGAATACCGATGTTACCGATATGGTGATGGCCACAGGCGTTGACGCAACCGGAAATATTGAGGCTGAGTGGCCCCAAGTCATGCAGGTAATCCAGATTATCGAAGCGTTCCTGTATTACCTTGGCAACCGGTAGAGAACGGGTGCTGGCCAGATTACAGTAATCACCGCCCGGGCAGGCGATCAGGTCGGTAAGCAGGCCGATATTGGGCGTCGCCAAGCCTTCCACCTGCAATGACCGCCAGAGCGTATACAAATCACTTTTGCGAATGTCCGGCAACACCAGGTTTTGCTCATGGGCGACACGGATTTCGCCAAAACCATGGCGATCGGCCAGATCGGCCAGGGCCTGCATCTGTGCAGCCGTCACATCCCCCGGTGGTGACATGGCCCCTGGCTTGGTCGACACTACAACAGAGGCATACCCTGCCACTTTGTGTGGGCGGGTGTTGTTCTGCACCCAGGTGGCGAATGCCGGGTCACGGGCCAGCCAGGCACCGTATTCAGGGTCAATCGCATCCAGGGACTGGTATTCAGGCGGGTTAAATCCGGCCGCCACACGCTGGTATTCGGCCAGGGTCAGCTCCGCGGCTCCGTCGCGAATCTGTTCCCACTCCTGCTCCACCTCACGGGCAAATGCATCAACCCCCAGCGACTTCACCAGAATCTTGATGCGCGCCTTGTATTTGTTATCCCGTCGCCCATGGCGGTTGTAGACTCTCAGTACGGCTTCCACATAGGTCAGCATATGCTGCCAGGGAAGGTCTTCTCGCAGAGTCTGGTTGAGGATCGGTGTGCGTCCAAGACCACCACCGACCATCACCTTGAGCAGTTTTTCACCCTCTTTGCCCGGGTAAAGGTAAAGACCGATATCGTGCGAGCGCACGGCAGCACGATCCTGTTCCGATGCAGAAATGGCAATTTTGAATTTGCGCGGCAGGAACAGGAATTCCGGATTCACGGTCGACCACTGGCGCAGGATCTCCGCCAGCGGACGCGGATCAATCAACTCGTCGGCGGCAACGCCGGCAAAAGCCTCGGTAGTGATATTACGCACGCAGTTACCCGAAGTCTGGATGGCATGCATTTCATTGTCAGCCAGCAACTGCAGGATATCCGGCACCTGCTCCAGCTCGATCCAGTTGAACTGGATGTTTTGCCGAGTCGTGAAGTGGCCATAACCACGGTCAAACTGCTTGGCAACCCCGGCCAGCGTCCGCAACTGTTGCGATGAAAGCGTGCCATAGGGAATGGCAACCCTCAGCATATAGGCATGTTTCTGCAGATACAGCCCGTTCTGCAGCCGCAAGGGCAGGAACTCCTCTTCGCTCAAGTCACCGGACAGGCGCCGGGCAACCTGATCGCGGAACTGTGCAACTCGCGCCTGTACCAGGGCATGATCATATTCGTCGTATCTGTACACGGCTTCTGCCTCCACACTTTGTTGGAAAGAAGGAGGTTAGCCGCTGTCAATCTGTAGAGACAGGCTCAACTTTTCCAATTTCAATCAGGACAGATTAACGACTCAGCAATAGTGATGGCAGTCGATTCAGTGCCTGAATACGATTGTCATCCCAGGGATGGGCAAAACTCAGGCGCAAACAGTTGCCGAATTGACCCGAAATCGAGAACAGCGGTCCTGGGGTGATCACCACGCCCTGCTTCAAGGCCTGCGGGTAGCTGGCAAGAGTATCCACTTCCTCTGGCAGTTCGACCCAGACCGCCAGTCCACCGGCGGGTACGCTCACTCTCAGTTCGGTTGACCAGGCCTGCAGGAAGGCGATCAATCGGTCCCGTCGTCCTCTCAGGTCATTTCGCTGGCGTCGCAGGTGGGTTGTGAAACTGCCATCCTGCATAAACTCGGCCACCCCCTGCTGCAAGTAACGGCTGCTGGCTAGTTGGGTTACCAGTTTCAGGTGCTGAATCCGCGTATGCCAGCGAGCGCCGGCAATCCAGCCCAGCCGCAAGTCACGGGACAGACATTTGGAAAAGGAACTGCACAGGATGACACGATCATCCTGGTCCAGTGCTTTCAGCGGGTCAGGTATCCTACCCAAGGCAGTATCGGCATAGATATCATCCTCGATGACGGCCAGATCATACTGCTGCGCCAGTGCCAACAGTCGTTGCCGTGACGCCAGCGGCATCAATGCACCGCTTGGCGTCGCGAAGGCAGGTGAAACGACACATGCGCTGACTTTCCAATGAGTCAGCACCTCTTCCAGCGCATCCATATCCAAACCGGTTTCCGATGAGGTAGGTACCTCAACCACCTGCAGCTCCAGCTGTTCGAGCAACTGCAGCACACCGTAAAAACCCGGCGACTCCACCGCCACCACATCCCCCGGTCGGCAACAGGCTTTCAACGCTAAAAACAGGGCGTGCTGACAGCCCGAGGTCACACACAGCTGATCCGGTGAAGCGATCCAACCCCGTCGCGCCAGATGCAGGGACAGCTGCTCACGCAGACCGGCATCACCCGCCGGTTCGTCATAATAGAGGTAATCTTCACCCCGTTGCCGCCGCAAGGCACGTCCGATGGAGCGGTTCAGTGCGACGATTCCGGGCGGCAGGTCTCCGCTGCGAAACTCCGGTATCAAGTCGAAAGCCGCACTGCGACTCATAATATCCAGCAGCAGTTCACTGACATTGACCGGACGCGGCGCCTCGATGCTGACCCTAGCCTGCGGTTGCCGGACTGCCCTCGGCTGCAGGGCTACAAAATAGCCCGCCTTGGGACGCGCCTCGACCAGCCCTTGAGCCTCCAGGCGCTGCAGTGCATGCTGCACCGTTGCCTTCGACAGGTCATGCTCCTGGCACAAGGCCCTGATGGAGGGCAGGCGCTCACCCAACCTCCAGCGCTGCTCCTGAATGCCTTTCAGCAACCAGTGCTCAAGCTGTTGATACCGATATTCCGCACTCACCTGATGCCCCAATCCACCTGTACCTATTAATTATTACTTTTTTATACCTGAACCCATCGTTTGTACAGGCGTAATCTGACGCCATCGAAAATCAGGGAACACGCAATCTGGCGATAACAGCCGGCACATTCGCCTGGCTCCCGTTTGCCCTTCTCTGCATACGATGCTCTGAACAACTGACTTCACCCCGAGGTGTCCCATGTACGACACGGCTCTGATGCTGGCCCGGATACAGTTTGGATTTACTGTCTCCTTCCACATCATTTTCCCCGTCATCACCATCGGCCTGGCAAGCTACCTGGCCGTTCTGGAGGGTTGCTGGCTACGCAGCCAAAACCCGGTGTTCAAGCAGCTGTACCAGTTCTGGAGTCGCATTTTTGCACTCAACTTCGGCATGGGTGTCGTCTCCGGCGTTGTCATGGCCTATGAGTTCGGTACCAACTGGCCCGAGTTCTCACGCTTTGCAGGCAGTATCACCGGCCCCTTGCTGACCTATGAAGTCTTGACCGCTTTCTTCCTCGAAGCCGGCTTTCTCGGTGTCATGCTGTTTGGCTGGAACCGGGTGGGAGACCGGCTGCACTTTTTTGCCACGGTCATGGTGGCGCTCGGAACACTGGTTTCAGCGACCTGGATTCTGGCATCCAACAGCTGGATGCAAACACCCGCCGGCTACGAAGTCGTGGATAACCAGGTCATCCCGACCGACTGGATGGCGATTATTTTCAACCCCTCCTTTCCCTACCGGCTGGTCCATATGGTACTGGCGGCCTTTCTCAGTACCGCACTTATGGTCGCGGCCAGCGCCGCCTGGCATCTGCTCAAGGGGAACGACACACCGTCTATTCGCAAGATGCTGACCATGGCAATCGGCATGCTGGCGGTCACCGCCCCCCTGCAGATGCTGGCGGGGGACTTTCACGGCCTGAACACACTGGAACATCAACCGGCAAAGGTTGCCGCCATGGAGGGACACTGGCGCAACGATGAGCCGGGCGCAGGCGTGCCCCTGCTGCTGTTCGGCTGGCCGGACAACGATGCTGAAACCACCCACTTTGCCGTTGGCATTCCCCGTTTGGGCAGTCTGATTCTGACCCACAGCTGGGACGGCACCTTCCCCGGCCTGTCGGAATTCCCAGCCGACGAACGTCCCAATGCCGCTGCCGTTTTCTGGTCATTCAGGGTGATGGTCGGCCTGGGCCTGCTGATGTTCCTGCTGGGAGCCTGGGGCATCTGGGCCTGGTGCAGAGGTCGGCTGTTTCACAATCGTACTCTGCTCCGCTTTGCGCTGCTGATGGGCCCGTCCGGACTGATCGCACTGCTGGCCGGCTGGTTCACCACCGAGCTGGGCCGCCAGCCCTGGGTGATCTACGGCCTGATGAAAACTGCCGATGCCGGCAGTAATCACAGCACCTCGACCATGGTGTTCTCATTGGTGCTACTGGTGATCGTATACGGCCTGATCTTCGGTACCGGCATCCGCTATCTGCTGCGCCTGATCAGCAGAGGACCCGATCAGGAGATTGATACAACGCTTTCCACTATCCGTCCGACATCTCCGTCGGATATTCGTCCGGGAGACTGACATGGGTATCGATACCGCATTGATCTGGGCCGTCATCATCCTGTTTGGCGTGCTGCTGTACGTGATTGCCGATGGCTTTGATCTGGGCGTCGGGCTGCTGTTTCCGCTGGTGCCCGGCAAGGAAGACCGCGACCAGATGATGGCCAGCATTGCCCCCATATGGGATGGCAACGAAACCTGGCTGATCCTTGGCGGCGCCGGGCTGATGGCCGCCTTCCCGCTGGCCTATGCCGTCATTCTGAGCGCACTGTATATTCCGGTACTGATGATGCTGATCGGCCTGATTCTGCGTGGCGTGGCGTTCGAAGCCCGCGCCAAGGCCAGTACACGCAGCCGACACCTGTGGGACAAGGCCTTTTTCGCCGGCTCTCTGCTCGCCACCTTCTTTCAAGGTGTCATACTGGGCGCCTACATCTCCGGACTGCCCGTGGAGAACAACGCCTACAGTGGCCATGCCCTGAGCTGGGTCAGCCCCTTTGCTCTGTTCTGCGGCGTATCGCTGATTGCCGCCTATGCCCTGCTGGGGGGAACCTGGCTAATCATGAAAACCGAGGGCAAGCTCCAACAGCAGATGCGCTGCCTGAGCAAGCCTCTGGTCTGGCTGTTGATGGGGTTCATCGTGCTGGTATCCATCTGGACGCCCTTGGCCCATGAGGCCATTGCCGTACGCTGGTTCAGCCTGCCCAACCTGTACTGGCTGGCTCCTTTACCGGTTTTAACCGCGCTGGCTTGCCTGTGGCTGTTAAGAATCGTTGATCGAGGGGAAACCGGACCCTTCGTAATGAGCTTGATCGTCATGGCACTGGGGTTTCTGGGGCTCGGCATAAGCCTCTGGCCCAATGTCATTCCGCCCTCAATCAGCATTTGGGAGGCTTCGGCTCCAGCCGCCAGCCAGGGCTTCGCACTGGTCGGAGCGTTGCTGATCATTCCGGTGATCCTGACCTACTCGGCCTGGTCCTACTATGTTTTCCGAGGCAAGGTGCGCGCAGAAGACAGCTACCATTAGGGCTGGAAGACGGCAGTTGGCCTGCACCGCCTATTCCCGCAGGCGGCGACAGGCCTGCTCTTCGGTCAATCCCTGGTATTGCATCAAAACGCCCTTGGCACGCTCGATCAGCTTGCGCTCGGTCAACGCCGAGCGTGTCTCCTCCAGCTGGTCGCTCATCTGCTGCAGATGTTCGGCCTGCTCCTGCAGCAGGTTATAGAGGGCGCGCACTGAACCACTGGGCGACAGCGAGGCCGACTGTTCATCCTCTGGGCTCTAGAGTAGCAGTGACAAGGGGAAACCGGCAGAATCCGCATCAGCTTTCGACTGCAACTGGCACTGTAGTCCCAACTAATTGCTATTCAAAGAGCTTCATTCAGAAGCTTTGCCCTTGGTTCTCGCACGCAGAAACGGCACGATGGCCACTTATTAAAATTGGTCTTCCTCACAAGCTAGGAAAAATGTGATCAAGTCCGCCACATGAGACAATGCTGACCACACATGATCGAGGACGCATAGGATGGATCAGCAACTTACATTCGCCAACAGCGAGTTCAGCAACAAGCGCCTTCAGACCCGCAAGGACAAGCTTCTGGACCAGATGGACAAGCTGATCCCCTGGGCACGTCTCGAAGCTGTTATCGAACCTCATTACCCCAAGCCCGGCAATGGCCGCCGGCCGCACTCCTTGTCCACCATGCTGCGGATTAAACGCAACAGGATCACGCGGGTGAATAGATAGCTCGCACACCCCGCACCGAACAGCTATGCTGTCGGAGCAGTTAACGCTGCCAGCTTGGTGCGGTTACGCCGGAATTCGAACCCGGGTCGGTTGCTGTACCAGGCTGCCGTCATAAGTCCAATTCCCTCCGTCATAAGTCCAATTCCCTAATAGCCTTCTCAAAGGTTTCAGGATCGTTGTCATCCGGCAGATCAGCTTCACAGGACGGGCACAGGTATTTGTGGCCAGTAATGATGTTGTGTACCCATTGACGAGGCTTGTCCTCAGACACCGCGCCACAGTCCTGGTAAGGCGAACCATCGTCCAACAGCTCAAGCTCAGGCCGGGCCTTCAGGTAACAGACTGCCGGGGGCAGCTCACAACCTCCTTGTTATCGTTTGCTATGGCATAGCCAACATGGCAAACATATCAGAGTGGTCTTGAAACGGGGTAGGGTTTTGCAAGTGGCAACCAGAACGGCTATAAAGCCCAGAAACAAAAAATCGCCAAGAGGCGATTCATGTAACTGCTTGATTTTAATGGTCGGGACGGCAGGATTTGAACCTGTTTCAAGAAATTTCCACCGCCCTGCCCAAACTGACCCTACCCAACTCAACCCCAGCACTGGCGCGGCCTCGGGCGACATCCTAAAAAGCAGCATAGCCAGGTTGGATTAGGTTGAGTTGGGACAAATGGGACAATCCATGGGACAAATGACGAAACCGACATACTTTCCACATACAGATTTCTTCATGTTGATCATGACTCGACAAGGCTCCACGCTCCTCCCGAAACCTGCAATGGTGTAGAGGAGCGCACTGAGAATCTACATCAGACTCAGTAGTCAGTTCTCGAGGGGAAGCCTCGCAATTTTTTGCAGCAATGACATCTTGCTGTTCTCCCCCACACGCAGAACGTTGAAGGTCATCGAATTGAAAAAGGTGTGGGTGATCGGTTGATCAATGGCACGGAGCAATTGTCCACTGCGATCAAACACCAACACGTTGTAGATCAGATTCTGTCGATCGATCTTCGCTTTCGCTCCTTGAGCACCGGCAACAAAGTAGAGCAAGTCGGGTCCAGTTTCCTGAATGTAAGCCCGTGTAGCCTTCTTCCCTGTAGGCGACAGATAGTAAGGCAATATCACGCTGGCAGGGTCTTTATGAGAGCGCGTGACTTTACCAGCAGGATTGAGCAGCTCCTGGTCCGGGTCAATAAAGTCGATGCTGGGGTTGCCAATGATGGCCGGCATACGACTGGAATAGGTGGTCAGTAGATGCCCATTATCCCGGTCGTAGATGAAAAAGCCGCCATCGAACAGCGCACCACGACGCTGCTCCAGGAAAGGATGTAACAGAAGCAGTTCTTCATTATTACGATAACGCTGAATGCCAAGAATGCGTATGAACCCGTCCCGTATCTCAACCTCTACCACGCTGGACAGGCAATCCTTGTCGTTGCGCAATCTGCGCAGGCTCACCAGCGTCAGACGCTGATCCGCCAAGTCTACAGGGCCGACTTCCCTGGCTATATACAGGCAATGCTTGAGGTACAACTCGGTAGCCGTACGTTTCAGCTTTGTTGCAGCACCTTTGTCATCCCCAGCTGCAAACTCTGGACTGAGATTCAGCCCCTGGATGACTTTGTGCTGATCACTCCTCAGCTGGTCAACTTTCAAGGCCGTGTAGTAATCCAACTGCTGGTTGCCATCTATGCCTGCCCGCCGGGTTGCCTGATAAGCATCCCAAAAACTGCCAAGCGCGTTATCGTTCAACCGAATACTGGAGCCATCATCTGATACTTCATTGAGTACCAGGTAAGCGATATCCGGCTGCAACCTGTCAAGTGTGGGCAGATCTGCGGCTGAAACTTCGCCCATAACCTGAAAGTAGTCCTTGAATGATCGTTTCAGTCCTGACAGATTCCTGCGTGCTTTGAATTCACTGGACGTATTATCAATCAGTGTTACCGGGAGATTGGCAACAGCTTCCGGCTCAAACGAGATCAGATCAAGGGACCCGAAGTTGGCCTGGAACCGAACCGGCGTGTATTCAATCGACTGCCAATTCAACAGGGACTCCAACCGATCCAACACAAGATTTTGTGAATAACTGAGCGTATAGCGACGATTATCACCCACATCGAAGAAGTGGCGCTTGCTCGCCCAGGTACGCGCATCCAGTGCCTCACTCATGACATAGCGCGTATCGCCCTTACGCAACACCAGTAACTCATCATCCAGCTGCGCACTGGTGATAGTCTGATATTGATGGCATTTGAGAGCGCTGCGCTTCAGGTTGACGCGGACCCTAACCCGATCTGAGCTGTGCGGGACTGGAAAACAGTCCAGTTCAAGCTGATAGGCGGTCACGAAGTCAATTTGGTACTTTTTGGAGTGCTGCAGCAGTCCACCAATAAAGTAGTCCGAATTCAGGCTTTCCTGGGCAATATCGAATGTTTCTCCGGCCTCTCGCAACAATTCAAGCTTCAACCTCAGATTCATAAGCCCCGCGAACACTCTCAGGCTACCTTGCGCAGAAGACAGCGCCTCATCGATCAGTAGCGGCTGACGATCTTCAGGGCGATCCGACAGATAGAAGAAGTAAACAATCGACTGCTTGCGGTTCTCCCGGTTGATCGTTCGATCAAACACGTAACGAACCAGCTCATTCTCAGCCAACTTCAATCGATGCCGGATATGGGCCTTGATCTCCCGATGAATGCGCTTGAAATGGTCGGCTATACTTTCCTTGTACTCGCGCTCTATCAGCTTTTTCCCGATGGCGATTATCTGATCGGTCCCCGTCCCTGAAGAGCCAATTTCCAACAATGAATGGATCACATCCGTTGAAGGACTATTCAGCTCCAGAATATTGGTTCTCGCCACCGGGGTGTTATCAAGGGAGGTAAAGTGACTCATGCCGTTATCCATGGTCATACGGGGCTCCAAACAGTTTCAGCAGTGTTGAATTCACTCGAATTTCGTGCTTTTCCTTGGATATATGTTCGACTCGATTGGCCAGCTTGCGCGGCACGCCTCTGTATCCGCTCTCGCGAACAAAAAGGTTCAGGTAATGAATCCCGTTGTGAGGATGAGCATCCTGCGCATGGTACAAAGGGTTGTCTTCATAACGGGTATTGATATACAGGCTGTAGATCTCTGGAAAACGCCCTTGCGCCAAGGCTTTGATGGTATTGCGCTTGCTGACAGCAGCCTCCAGAGTCGATCGGGACTGATCATGCTTATTGTCCAGGGATGACGACCAGTTTTTAGCATCCAGGCAGAACAGCCGCCCCTCAGGATCGGTCACGTACAGATCGAACAATTCATAGCATCGCAAGCCGATGCTTGACTGGGCTTGATCGGGTGTCATCACCTGTATGTAATCAAGCATATCAACAAACGATTTGAGCAGGTATTCGCCCAGATTCCCCTTGAGATGAGGTATAAATCCGGGGTGAGGAATACGTTGCTGAAAGGCGGCCTCCTCCACCTGCTGGATCTTTTTGAACAACGCCTGCGCCATCGGACCCAGCGGAGTGTCATCACTGAAGGTACGGCCGGCACCCGCTCGACGCACCGGATCATACAAGGATCTGCCCTCTTCCAGATCAGTCAAGATATCATCCGGATTTTCAGGCTCACACAGTTTGATCGAAGCCAGCTCCTTATCCAGTGGAATATACAACTGGTCAATCAGGGCCTGGTAATAGGGATTTTCTGCAGCAAGGGCACAGGCCTTCAGGCGCTGCAGGTACGCAGCAGGGTTTATGTAGCTGTCAATCGACCTAAAGGCTTCATTGAATTCGATTGCCTCAGTTGACCCCTGGCGAGCCTCTTCCAAAATAGTTGTGAGCACGCCGCCATCACGGCCAAGAAACTGTTGTAGCCGTTTATTCTGAATTCGCATGCGCTCGCAAAAAGCACGCCGATCCACTTCCTGTTGAAAACTGCACTGCAGCTTGGCATCGAGACACAGACGGGCAAACTGGTCATTGAGCAAGGATAGGCTACCAAAAACGGTACGGTTATCCGGCTGTCTGCGAGCGATAGCCAGGCTCAGCATCGCGATATCAAACGCTTCCGATGAGATAAAGACCTCAGTATCAATCAAGGAATCCTTGCGCTCCACACGGCCAATCGCCTGCATGAACACCTTGAGCTGTTCCATCCGGTGTTCATGACTGAGAAACTCATAATCCGGCCCGGTAGTAAGATTAGCATCGAAATCACGCAGGAGTGTCAGGTCGGTTTGCGCGGCTCGGTGCTTCATCAAGCGGTTGATGTTAGCCAGCGTATTGAGCCGGTTGCCGTAGCCCTCATCCCCGCTGCCAATCACGCGGGAGTAATAGGGTTGATTGACCAGCACCAGCCGCTCGAAATCAACGTCCATTGATGCAACCCGGCCAATACTGTCCAAGAACTGTTGGCACACAAAGTAATTCAGTCCCGTCCCGGCCGACCGGTAAGACGCCACGAACATCAGCTTGGTGTTGGGATCATCAACACGAGTGTATTCTCTGGGGTCTGCCTGTTTGCTGGTATCCGATGAAAACAGAACCACGCGAAGCGTTATGCCGTTATCGAAGGGTTGGATCTCGAAAGCAAAGTTCTGCTCATCAACGAGCTTAAGATCCTTGGGTTGGAGAACAGTGCCCGAGCGGATTGATCTGATATAGCTTTTTAATGCACTCAGCAACCGATGGCTTAACGAGAGTGACAGTGTGTGTTTTCCATCGAACGCAGCACGCAGGAGCGCATCAATCCCGCGTCGAAACTCAAGCTCCGGGTACGGGGTCAGAAACGCGTTATACAGCTGCTGTTTTAAGGCCTCATAGTAGCGAGTGAAAACCCGACGGTACGCGTCGTCCGGTTGCTGACCAGTGACCGGCAATACCGGGTTTTGTACATCGAAGACCTGAAAGGAGACATTGCGCATCTGCTCACGGTCCTGTCGAAGTACCTCAACCTTCTGCAGGAGGTCGGGTGATGGATAGCGAATGGCAATCGCCAGATTGTCAGGTTCACCTTCACAGTACTCCGTCAGAAAAGCCCGGTTAAACTGCCCGGTTATGTTACCTTTGAATCCGGTTGTCGCACTAAGGCAGATCGCCGTATTGCAGGTATTGTGCAGCATTCGCAGCAACTTCACTTCTGGCTGCTCCAGCATGATTTCAACAGGGAAGCTGACAAACACCTTGTGTTCAATCGATGAATCTACGTAATCGAGGCTTTCCACCGGTATGATCGAAAAGATTGTCTTGGGCCTGAAATAGACGAAGAAAAAGTCAAGCAGCGACTGTTCACCGGAATGAATAAACAGGTTCTCTATTGCAGGCTTGTGCTGATTCGCACGCCGGATAAACTGCACCAGCGGCTGGTTGTGACTATCCCCGCTTTGCCCCAGAAGCTTAACGAGATTTCCGGACGGCTTGACGTGAATGGCTGCGTACAGGCTGGCAAGCAATACCTGGTAGACCTCATACAGGCTGATCGTAAGGTCATCAGCATCTGTGGTGTGGTACAGCTCCACCCCCGCCCCCTCCTGCTTTGAACGCAAGCGAACATTCTTGAGGTCAGCTTCATGGAAGTAACGCTTGGCATTAAAGCTGAAGACACTTCGCACCAACCCGATGATCTGCTCCGAATGCTGGCCAGAGATGTAGGCATAATCCACATTGTCGGAAAACAGGTCCAGCACCCGCTTGAGGACATCAAGACCAGCCACCTCACACCGGTTGATCAGTGCTGTTTCAATATTATTGATGAACTCAGCCTTCTCATTAAAGAGCGGAACCTCAGCGTCCTCTTGGGATTTGAACTGAACCTGCTTGTATAGCCGGCGAACAGACGATAGAACGTGTGGCAAAGTCACACTTTTGTCGACTAACCGGGTGCTGGCAGACTCCAGCAGCACCTCGTAAGCTTCGTGTTCTTCATCGATCACGACCGTAAATGGAATTTTTTGGGTATGAAAAGCGTTCTGTTCATCTCCCTTGAAGACATCTGAACGCAAGTAATGCATCTTGCCAACCAAATCCTCATCGGCATACGCATCGGCATTATTGCTCTTTAATTTTTGCTTGCCGCCAATAATGCAATCGAAGGGTCGATAAAGCAGCGTCCAGGCTTTGGCATCAGGCTCATCACCTGTGGCTTTCAAGTAGGGCAGTAACGCGGTTTGGTCGAATTTTTTGGTTGTAGCCACTAACAGGGTGGGCTTCACCATTGCCACCGCAAATGGCACCAGGCGTCTGATGATGTCCCCCCTTAACCGCAGCTCTTCTTGCTCGCCGCTTGAGAATAGATCTACCAGATCTACGGCCTTGCCTCGATGGCACAGAGCTGTCTTGGCAGCGTCTTGCAGGGCTCGCTCCAACCGATAACGACTGTCACTGATCTGATCTCTGATACCATCCAAGAAGGCAGTCAATTCGCCCTCCTTCATCGCCCTATCGAGCTTGCGCTGCAGGCGACGGATCATATCGATTTCGTCGGAGACTTGCGCAATAACGTTATAGAAGGCCGAGTCCCTGTTTTTGATTGCCTTCGCCCGCTTGAACCAGTCCTTGTAATGTTCAAAGTTAGTTTTTCTGCCACCATCCCCGTCTGCCAACCAGTCTCTGAAGTCGAGATCGGTGGTGTCGTCGCGACTCAGGAATGCAACGATCTCAACCTGTTCTTTTCGGGCCTTATCAACCAGTTCCGGATCAAAGTCGATCTGGGCCTTTTGAGGGGTAATGAAAAACAGGTTGCGGTGGTGACTGCCGGCTGACTGTGCAATTTCCTGCAGAAATTGATCGATTACGCCATAACTCTTACCCAGGCCGGTGCCATAGTTACACAAAATCAGTGAAGGCTGCGGATGCTGACGGGCATCAAAAAGCGACGAAATGCTGGCCCGAGAATGGTTTACTCGGCCTTTGAGAGCCTGATCAGGCTGTTGCGCCGCTACGAAATCCATCATAGATTCTGAAGGAACGGGATCCGATTGAGACACCCATTCATACTCTTCAAGATGGTTGAGTTGGATCAGGTTGGAGTCGAAGAGCAGTTTCAATGCGTGCCTGACCGTTGTATTCAATTCACCTGCAATTTTTTGGCCCCACTCCTCGATGGATTGCGAGCGGGTTTCCGGTACTCGAAGCAACTCTCTGATCTGACCTTGAGCACTATCGAAATAGTCCTTCTCAAAGCCATTGAGATCCGGGTACTGCACCGTGACGCGAAAGTTCTGTAGCGAGTAGTCATCAGGCTTTGCATGGAACTCACCAACTTTCCTGGCATTCCGAGTTTTGGCTACCAGAAACCCGCAACGTGCTAATTGATACAAAACCGCTTTGGTATCAATGCCTTGTTGATTCAATTCGTAGTGAACGGCCTTGATCGCAGGCGATGCTTGAGTATGGACATCAATCCGGGAAAAATCCTTTTCATATCGCTGCGCTATGTCTAGCAACTTTTCTTGCAGCTCCACTGTCCACTTGGGCATAACGATCATCCTGCATTTAATGGTTAGGTGTAGTGCTGGGATATCATAGGCTTACGCTCATGACACCCGATCGACTGGCTACAGCCATTGAATGGACAACATCTTTTCACACCTCAGCGACAGATCTTGTCGCCATAGCTGCATCCAGGTGCCCCCTTCCAATAGGACAGGGCTATTTTTTAGGATTAGGATGCAGTTGCTTGGCCTTGCGAATACCAATTTTCTGTGGCCGTCCACCCTGCTGGGGATCCTGATCCAGGCCGAGTGGTTTCAGCCAGTCACTTTTTCCCATCGCCAAGATCATCAATCGAGCAGTAGATTTATAGTCTTTCTGAGTTGACTCTGCATATTCCGCAATACGTTCAGAAACAAACCAATCAAAATGTTTTTTCTTGAGTCGCTCAGACATTACCACGTCAGAAAAGCGCTTCTCAATCATTCCAGCAACACGATTAATCTTGGTTTTTACTTTGATTTTATAGTCTTCTTTCACATCTCGAAAAACAAGATTTTTCATGATTTTCATTGTATTCATATATACTATCCTACATACGATCGTGCAACACTCATTCGATTATGCCCTGCTACACGTGCAACCTCAGTCCACCCGAGCTTTAGCAGCTCCTCATTTAAAAGCGTTGACTGATCAACAACAGGAGCTGGCAAACCCGTCACCTTTTCAAAATACTCAATCATAAAGTAGACTCGTATCTCTCTAATATTGACAATCTCATATTTTTTTAGAATCACTCTAAGCTGCTTTACTTCAGAGTATAAAAAATCTTTGATACTCTCATCATTTTTATTAGCTGACAGAAGGTTTTTTGATCCTTCAGGTCGAACCAGCCTGGCATATTCCAATGCCTTAACTCCATCTGGAGTGACTGGTATATTACGGCTGTCGCATTTTCGCCCCCCTTTGGTGCCTTCTAAAATGGTTAAAAAACCAGTTTTTTTATACTCTATCCAGCACCGATTCAAATCCATCAAAATAGCTTCTCTTAGCCGCAAGCCAAAATTACGAACCAATCGGACAATTGCAGATCCTCGTTTATAACCTGACTCATCCAGGATAGAGGTCGCTTCATTTATTGACTGATCATTCATAGATGGAACTTTTTTTCTGATATAAGTTCGAGCATCTAAATAATCTGACGCCTTAATGTATAGGTCATCATTTCGTCTGAAAATCCTCATGATTATGTTGACCGATGAAATCATGTTGTTTGCATATGACAGGCACATATTCCCGCTCTGGAAATCTAACTGTATTCTCTGAGCAAAGGCTTCTGTATGTTCGATTGTAACGTTACGAGTATCATCTACATTATAATGAGACAAGTGTTCAATAAATATTTTGAATCGGCCTTCATGCGTTTTCCTTGTACCGTAGCATCCGAACCCGTACTCACTTATCAGAGCCTGTTTTACCGCATGGCTCAGAGTTCGACCGTAGCCAAAATTTGGCTTTTGGTGCCGCTTGCGTTTTTTATACATAGTTCTACACCTCCTCAAAATCATAGTGGGGCATCAATCTGGAGCTGCCATACTCCGTTGCTATAAACAACGATGTGGTCGCAGAACTCCAGATCGATGCTTGTGGTTTGTGCGCCCAGTACCTGCCTAAACCCGGGGACGGCTCCGTACCTCACGCACAGTTTCCGTCCCCGACAATCGGCAGTAAGTGTTGGGCCCACGATGGGCCAGCGGAAACTGGTCGAACCACTCGACCAAGATTTGTGCCCTCATATAAATGTGCACCATGTTGAATCTCCCCATGCACATGCGGGGTGAGGGTCGACTCCGGTCGTATGAGTAGCCAGCAGAGTCGAGGATGAGTGGAGTTCCACTCCACATTTGGACCTAATGTCTTGCACATTCCTGTCTGGTAACAGGTCAAAACCAGGGTTTTGGTACAGGGTTTTGGTCAGGTACAGAATTGCTGAAACACGCATGGATACTGGCTTGCAGCCACATCACAGCAATCCCATCTCTATTAATAAAGCCGCGCCAAAAAAAATAAAACGCTGCGGCCTAGAAGTGGGAGGTGATGTCTGGCAGGGATAGCCTGCATTGCGAATTTTTCCCTGTCGCAACTGCAACAGGACGGTACTGCATTGGTTTTGGGGATTTGCGGGCGGTCGCCCAGAGGTTTTCGGCCCGGTGTCAGAGAGATACTGCAGTGCAGCTATCGACTGACTGGGCAAGATGGATTTGGTTCTAGTAGTGCAGGCGGATTTATGCCTGGACACACCAAAACCACATGGATTTCAGGTGAAAATTTGAATTACTGTTTTTTACGTGGCCAGCTACCCCGCCGCTACGGTGCATACCGCAGCGAATTACACGGCAAAATTATCAAAGCTGCTCAGCTGTTGCAAGCGATATATCTAACCCAAAAGCACAATAACTGGGCAGAAAAGACTCAAAGACTTTTATACACACATAACACTCATTGCGCCATTGTATCTTCAACTATATCGGTTGTTCTGGGAGTCTATGGAGTTCCAATGTGACGTGCGGGGACCAAAACAAACATCCTCCTGACAAATTTTTATGCAGGTATTTGCACTGATTCGGTGATCACTGAGCAATATTAATGAGGCTCTAGCGTTAATCATATCATTTGAATTCAACTTAAATCAGATGTACGAATTCATCATCGCAATGATACTTAACCCACTAAAAAATCCTTGACTACTTGTGAATCATCCATGATATTTAATATAAATATTTACCACCTACGCTTTAATCGCTCTATTAAATCTTCCCACCTCCATAAAGAAGGTAGCCGGGATAATGCTTAGGTATTGTTGGTAAGGAGGTTAGTACACCATCATTAGTGGGTGAGCAATTGGGATCTATCTTTTCAATCCACTCCCAAAACTTTAAAAACAGCATCCACCGGATCCGCATAAAAGCTTGTCTGGAATTTGGTAAATAGCTCTGCCGGGATCGATGGAATATCAGCTGCACTGGTCATTGGCAGTGCTACTCTCTTGCCACCGCCATCAAAAGCAACCTGCAGGCATTCAGCAATACTTTGCACCGGAGTAATACTGCCACCCAGGCTCATATCACCCAGCACAACCATTTGAGCCTGTGCAGGCTTACCCATTAAACCTGAAGCGAATGCCACCAAGCTGGATAATGCCAAAGAATTTAATGGGCCAGTATTTTGCAGCTCCACTACGTGCAAGTGGAAGTCATGCTCCATCACCTTGGCTGATCCCGAAATCCGAGATGCATTGGCCTTGAAATAATCAAAAGCAATTTTGACCTGCTCTTTCGCAGCAGTTGAATTCCAGAGACCAGAAGTGGCCAGTTTGCCGCTGCCCTTGGTTACCTGTAGCTCCAGGCGGTATAACCCCGGCACGCCTTTATTGCTCAAACCAATGGTATGAATAAATCCTGGTTTGCCCGGGCCCTCGGGAATCAGTGCCCCACCACCCTGCTCTTTCACTGTAACGAAATGCTCTTCCAGGCTTTCGTTGTCGATATAGCTGAAGTGCACGTCGTAGAACTCCATGCCACCGATCTTCTTCAACTGCTCTTTAACGCGACGGCGAACCTGAAGCGCGTATTCAAGGCAGGGGCGTACCTCTTCCTTGGTCAATTCATGGCTGGACCCAGCATGGGGGTATAACAATTTCAACATGCCAGATACGGTTTTCCTCACGGCAATGACATCACGCTGGTTCAGGTTACTGCCCAGCTTGAAGAAGCGATCAATGGCATCGGAGAAGCTGCGCTTGCGCATCTCGCGGAAGTATTCGGCCAAATAGTCGACGATGAGGCCGTAGCGATCGGTGAAGAACTCTGGTCGCATTTTGGGAATCTCCCAGCCTGGAATGTAGGCATGGAAACGGTCGAAGAACGCCGAGTCGATCATGTCCTCGGGGAACGGAGCCAGCAGGTGGCTGGTTTTAACCAAGGATTCAACGGACTGATTGATGTTGCCGACGAACACCATGGAAGCTGACGCTTCGATCTGTTCACGGCCGCGGGCAAAGGAGCCTGAGGCCATGTAGTCCTTCATGATCTGCACGCCGTCCTTGTCTTTGAACCTGATGCCAGCAACCTCATCGAAGGCAACCAAGTCCCAAAGGCCCACAAGGCCGATCCGTCGGCTGCTCATGTTGTAGAACAGGTTGGCAACCGTGGTCTGGCCACCGGATACCAGTATGCTGTTGGGCGAGCACTCCTTGTAAATATGGCTTTTGCCGGTGCCGCGAGGGCCGAGTTCACAGACGTTGTAATTGTTCTCAACAAACGGAATCATCCGAGCCAGAAGGTGCCACTGAACCTCCTGGTCCAGTGTTGCCGGTTCCATCCCGGTGGAACGTATCAGGGTTTCACGCCATTGGTCAGCCGTGAAGTGCGAACGGCCCGCGAAGAGCTCGGCCATATTCATATTGGGCATCTGGATCGGCTTCAGCACCGTAACGCCAAAGGGCGAACCTTTCTGCCCTTCTTCGTAGTAATAGCTGAGCGTGGCGATGACCCAAATACCACCGACCAGCAGCTTCTCGAACTCTTTGACAATCCCGGCACTGATCTCGGCATTCTTGATGCCCAGGTTGCTGAAGCTGGCTTCGTAGCAGTCCTTGCGCTCATTCAAGATGACCTGTACCCGGTCAATGATTTTGAAGCTGCCACGCTCTCTGATAAGGGACTTCACCTTCTCAGCTTCATCAGGCCGCACATAATTCTCAGCGAGCACTGTTTTGACGTTCTGCAGCCCTTTCTGAATCACGTCTGGATCATCAGAGGCACAGTACATGCCCAGCAGATATTCCAGCACATATACCGGAACGTTGGCGCCTTCTTTGATGAGTTTGGTCAGATCCTTTCGGACCACCCTGCCGGCAAAATGCTCGTTCAGGAGCTGGTCCAGGTCTGCGTCAGTCGTCATATCCATGTGCATGTCTCAATCAAAAGAAGTCGTCAGTAAAAGCCAGGTCGATGACCACACGGTATCGCTCAACTTCGGTGTTCAGGTCTTTGTTCTTCAGAACCAGATGGTAATCGCAGTTGCGGTCAAAGTCTGTTCCGGACAGGGAAAGCCGTACTGACTTCACGCGCTCGCTCACTGACTCCGACGTGCTATCAAATGTCACCACCTCTTCGCTGGACACCTTCTGTTCGCCCTCATAGATGGCGACAGCCAAGGTTACAGGCGTCACAAAGTCGCTCACAGCTTCCGTCTGCATGAGGTCAAAGCGCTGAATGTTGTTCACCATCTTGAGGTTGGTCTTTGCGGAAATGACCTCAACGGGCCGGCGATCACGTCGCGCGGCTTTCTCTCCACGTAACTGGTGAACGGTCAGTACAGGCACCACGATCTCTTGTGGCATAGCACCGCCATGCACAAAACGCGCACCGCCGACAAAGTGAAAACGGTTCGCGCCTTTCGGGATCCAGAACTGCGTATCACAGCTCGTACCGGCCGTGTCCCTGGTATTGCCCCTCCAGGCACCGTTTGTGTCCGGCAGGGATTGAGCAATCACGTAGCGCTTCTTGGACTTGGTCAAATTGTCGGGCTTGTCGACCAGTGAGGTACGATCTACCGCATCCAGTTTGCTGCGCTGATACAGGAAACCGTGATCCGCCGTGATCAGCACCGTACTGGTGTTGAAGTGCATCATGATCTTTCGGCTCAGCTCGGTCAGCTCCTCGATGGCATCTTCAACGGCATCGAATGTTTCAGACTCGGTAGAGGCGCTGTCACCGCGTGCATCCACCACGTTGTGGTACACATAGACCAGTTGCTGATCCTTGAGGATTTCACGGCCCTGGTCACGGGACCAGCCCTTCACATCATCAGCCGTTACTGCCATTCCATTGTGAGCCGTCAGTATTTTATTACGTGCTGCCGTGTTGGCGGTGGACTGACCATCCACCAAAACATCACCACTGGTCCCATCTCGGTATTCCAGCGTTTGATGAGGCAGCAATGAAGCCATGCCCAGTGAGGTGTAACTGGGTAGCACGCCTAACTGGCTGTGCAGTTTGGCTTCACTGTAGCGTTTGACGTTGATGCGCTCACGGAGCTCCACGGCCGCTTCGTAGCGGAAGGCATCCGAAATAATCACCACCAGGCGTTTGCTGCTGTTACGTCCCTCGAATTGGAGGTGTACCCAGCGCCGGTAAAAGTCATGCTGGTTTGAAATCCCTGGCACTCGCCAATGCGTTAATGCCTGCTCGGATTCAAGCTTCTCGCTCCAGTTGGATGCCAGACGGTCCAGATACCAATTGGCATAACAGGACTCGACCGCTTCATCCAGTTGCTTCAGAAGCTCAACATGCGCCTTCCGACTGGCCGCACAGTAGTGGCGGTAATGCATGTCGAACAGATACAACTCGGACTCATACGCCTTATACAGCTGCTCAACGCTGGTGTAATGGAACCCATCAGCATGCTGTTGGCGCAATGCAAACAGATCAATCGCGGCAGAAATGGCGGTATAGACAGTACGGTAGCGTCGGCGGATATCATCGTCTTTGTGACGAGAGGCCCAGTAACCGTCGAGTCGATCTGAAATGAGCCTGGTAAACACAGCCAGCGCTGAGGGTTGTGCCTGAGGTATGGCACTGACGAGTTCAACCAGAATGCGGTTCTCTACCTCTTGGAAAGTAACCACCTGTGCCAGTAAGTCAATCGGCAGGTCACTGATACGTGACTTGATATTGAGGGCATTGGCCACCCAACCAGAGACCTTGTCATAGGCCTCGTAGTAGCGAGAGCTATCGCGCCAGCGTGACAGCATGGCACGTGAGGTCGCCCGGGCATTGGCTGTAGAGATGGCAATGCTGCGTGCCCAGTCCGGAATATCGCCAATGCTTTCACAGAAACCGGTGGTCAGCAGACGGATAAGGAACTGGCCAAAATGAAAGTCTGCTTCACCTTTCAGCTCCTCGGTTGAAGCCGGGTACCCCACCTCAGTCTGCAGTGCAGATACGAGTGCCGGTACCAGCTGGAATTTTTCCAGCTCTTTCAGCGAGGGCGGTGGTGTTTCCAGCCCAGCGTCTTCTTCAGCCAGCTCATCGGCCAATGTGAACAAAATTGTTGGCACGTCGGCACTGAAGGCGCCGATCACCACTGCGATCATGCCCAGGTCGAGCATCTCTTCATCGGCGTCTGGCTGGATATAGCGTTTCAGCGACTCGACACGGGCCTTGTTACTGAAAAACTTCTCGCGTAGAGACAGGTGCTGCCGCAGGCTCTGCTGTTGCAGCCCTAAGTCGTTGAAGATCATGGAGATTCGATCAGCATGGAAGGTGCGGGAATACAGCTTAATGTCCAGCAACCAGTCGTTTTCAGGTTCTGGCTCGGGACCGGGGAAGTACAGCAGGTAGCGGCCTTCAGCGTCCTCCAGCTCAAGCAAGAGCTTGGTTTCCAGCGTGGATCGGCCATCCATATTCAGCACAGTGACATCGGGCAGATCCAACTCGGACACTGACTCCTTAAAGCTCTGCTCAGGGTCGTACCAGAACACCAAACGGTGGTTCTCGTCGCAAAAAGCCTGCTCTAAACCATTTTGTAATTGGTTCAGATTCATTGCCCCCCCCCGTACACGACGTCCAATTTAGCGAGGACAGGAATCAAATCGGCAGTTGGAGGTAGTGTTCTCATGATGGCAAACTGCCTATCATCAGCCCGCTTTTGCCCCAAGAGTTGGTTTAAAATTGGATTAACAACCTGCTCATAAAACAGCTTCCCATGAATATGGAGAGTTAGTTTTTGCTCGACTGATTTTGGTTCTACGGCTCGAAGTCTGGTCTGATAACGACTCCAGATTTCGTCAGGGGTTAAGTAACTGTGCCAGTCGTTTAAAATACGCAGAATTTCCTCATCATTAGTTGCAACATCCACCGCTAGCAATGCCTCTTTGAAGCCTCGTGAGCGAAGTCCTTCCCACAATGGGTTCACAACCGACCAAAGCACACCATGCCTGACCCACTTATCCAGCTCCCTGAGGATTTTTTCCCGCAATTCCTGCTGACCGCCTGGTATCTTGGCCTGTTGCTTGGGAGGTAGGGCATCCCACAGCTCAGAAGGAACGATGAGATAGTTCTCGATACAATATCTAGGCAAGATGCAGAGGTTTAGTTGTTCAACCTCCAGCTGAGCAATTTTTTCACTATCCCATTCATCTCTGTCGACAACTCCGATCCAACTCGGCTCTCGTTGAATAATTTCGAGTACCGCAGCTTTCTTTCCAGCGTGAGCTAATACCCAATTGGTATTCCAGTCCGGTGCCAGCTTGGCCAGCATCAGTTCAAATGCCTGGACGTCATCAGCTCCTTCAACAACAAGTACTCGCCTGTTACTGTTCCCAACTTTCTGCTCTTTGATCTCGCGGATCTTTTTGTCGATTCCCTTCATGCTTAACTACGCCCGGTTTTGAGTTCAACACGGGTGCCAGAAGTTTCGTATCGGCGCCATATGCTTACAGAGTGTGAGGTTATAATAAGTTGGGCCTCAAGCTCTTGTGCAGTCCGTTCCAGCACATCAAGTAATGGATCAACCAACGATGGGTGCAGATACAAATCCGGCTCATCTATCAATACCACACCACCTGGCTGCAACCAGCGTAGCATCAGAAAAATCAGAATCAGGACTTGGTGTTCGCCAGCACTAAGCTCATCAATGCTGTGGTAGACGCCTCTTTCGCCCTTTATCTTCACCCTCAACCGGCCTTCGCCAGGTTTGATATCCGAGTCGATTTCTTTACCTACCAAAAACTGATTAAGGCCTCTAATCACTTCATGGAATTTATGCAGCTGAGTAGTTTTCAGGTTGATCAGTGAAGCTTCTAACTGTCCCTTCCAATCGTCCGTTACCAGATACTTGGTTAACCAACGCTGAGTTAGCACGTCCGGCAGCGGCTCGGCAATGTTGCGTTTTGGCGTGACCCAGCGCCGTTCTTCAGCATCCAGGTACATGATGTTCGGGGCCGCAAGCTTCTCTGACGAGAGAATCAGCTTTTTACGTTTCTGAGACCAGTCATCAACCCAAGTCTCTTTCGGTAGGTATAATGCTCGCTTTGGTTGACCAGGCTTTCCGGTTCGCTCAATAGCCTCACCAATCCAAAAAACTTCGGGAGTTTTGGCTTTAATCTCTTCGCACCAAGAGATGGAGCCAAACATAAGCCCCACTTGCACACTTGGCTGGGCGGTAACATCAGTCATCTCGTCTAGAAGAATCGCCATTCCACCCCAGCGTTGTAGCCATTGTTTGGCCTCGTGCTTCTGGGGTAACGCTTTTCGTTGATCCAACCAATAAGCCAAGGCGGTCCATAGCATTGCACATCCACGAATCACAGTGGATTTACCACAGCCATTCGGACCAGTGAGTAATACCTTACTCTCGACCTCTTCAGTCCAGTCGTTATCGAATGTGATTTCACCATCCGCCAAGGGGCCAACTTGATAAGTGTATATTGTTTTGATCTTCATGCTTTCTTCCCCGGATGGGTACCGGTTACTGCCTTCACTTCAGCTAGTAGATCACCAAACTTCCCATAATTCACCTTCACGCCATCATCCAGATCCAGTGCGATTCGCTGGTCTGCAAAGTGACGGAGTTTTTCATCAAACTCGGCCAGCTCGGCCTGCTGTTTGTGCAGGGTGTTGATTTCCTTTTCCAGTCGTTTGGTTTCTGCGGCGGAAGCGCTTGCCGCCTTGTCCTGCTCCAGTTTATCTGCATAGGCGGTAAGCTTCGCGGTAAGCGGAATCACGTATTCGGTACGCATACGTGCCAGTGTGCCTTCATTGTAGCGGTGTAGGTACACGAGGCACTCGAAGGCCTTCTGTTTCCCAGAGCTGAACAACCAGTAGATCGGACGCTTTTTGTAGGTGCGCATATGATCCTTGTAGAACTGGGTGCTCAGGTAGCGGCGAATCGTGTCGAGGGCGGATTCGCCCCGCTTGGGTTTGATGGCGTGCAGGCAAAGGCTTTCGGCCACGAAATCGAGGTTTTCCTGCAGGTGCTCATCACCCCAAACCACACAGACGAAATCACGGACGCGGTTAGTAGCATCGTCAGCGAACCATTCCTGATCAGTTAATGGAATAATATTGTCTTCATCTGGTAAGATTTCATTTGAAAAGCCGTTTTCGATTAGCTCGCTGAAATTATTATTTCCCGATCCTGCGTAAAATAATCCGCTACGGATAAGCGAGTACCTTCCAAGAATACATCCTATTATATAGCTTATAAGGTCACAAAATGTAGTTGATCTTAACTTTTTCAGAAGGTCATCGTTATATTCATCTTCGCTAAATCTATGTAATGGGTTAGAATATAGTGTAATGAGTTTTTCGTGCAAACACGGTATTTTTCTATCCTTTATTAGCAAAGACTCAAAGAGGATTTTTTGATTTTCTTCTTCTAAATCCATCAGATTGTTAACCCTGCTTCTACATTCTAAAATATATTTTTCGTATGCCTCTCTTATTTTGCAAATTCTAAACATAGTAAGAGGGTTTTTTTTGAAGTCACGTTCTGTTTCGCAAATTTCAGCGTCTTTTTTTGTTATTTCTATGGCGCTTTTAATTAAATTTAGAGCTGAAGAATTCTTATATTTTGTTGAGAATGGAAGTTTTTTGAAGTCACCAGCTTGAAAATGAAGAGTAGGATTAATGATTTCCGACCAGCCTTCAAATAACGGAGTGTTAAATGCGCCAAGTGCATACATCATATCTTCTTCATTTTCAAAGTAAGCACATGGTCCTGCAGCATCAGAAATAAAACCTTCAGGCAGATATCTTCCAGATACCCTCCATGTAACATCTGTCCACGTAATACAGGACTTAAAATAGTTATCTTCTCCTCTGTAACAAGAGTTAGATCTACTCTTTATCCGAGACCCACTATGCTCCCAGTCTATTAATGACCCACCATTACCATACCATTTTTTATATGGACCTCCTTTATTGTATGGGAACCACTTGACCCCAACTTTTTCTTGACTAACTTCAAACCATTCTCTAACAAAAGTATCATTATCACCAGTTTGAACTCCATTTGAAGTAATGCAAACCGAACCATTACTTTTATTATTCTTAAATGATATAAGCTCATCATTTGAAACCCAAAAACAAATAGGAGATCCAGGAATATCTAGGAATTTTATTTGATCTTTATAGTAAGTAATACTCTCATTTCTTGAATTAAAAACTTCATTTTTGTCAGACGAAGGACTAGCTGAATTCAGATCAATATAGCAAGATTTATAACCAATAATCTTATATTTACTAACTACAAAAGAACAAGCCTGTGCAATCTTTGAATTTAAAGTTGGAAAACTATTGTACCCAATATGGCATAGGGAAATGATTGAATATTTATCCAATATATATCTTCTCAATTTCTCAAAACTAGATAAGAACATCCATGACTGCATGTTTACCTGCGCATTTAATCCATTACTTTTCAAAAGTTGAAAAGCATGTTCTAAAAAAATCGAGAAAAGATCTGCCTTACTACTCGGATAGTTTTTAGAGGCCCACTTCTTCAGCTGTGAATTCATCCCTTTACTGCCCATATAAGGCGGGTTGGCAATTACCGCATCATAGCGCTGCGACAGTACCCACGCCTGCTGCACATAGGGGAGCAGCTGCAGCGCTGCTGGCTTCTGCATGGAATCCCCTTCATTTGCCAGCTGGGTGAGCTCATCCAGTAATTCCTTGAGCGGTTCGGCATCTTCCGCAGGCACTTCGATCAGAGAACCAAAGGTTTTGGCCTCAGTGAAACGTGCCAGCGTGCGTTCTAATAGCTGATAGCGGTTATCGGCTTTGATACTGCTCAGGTCCGCCTGTTCGCTTTCAAACAAACTCTGCGAGCTGCCCTGCTGCCACTCGCCCCCAAGGTTCAGGGAGCGCCAGAGCTGGTTCAAATTCAGGTGTCCGGTTTCCTGCAGGGACAGGACATTCAAGTTCACATCACCACTGGCCACTCGGCTGAACAGACGGCGGTCATCCTGACGGGCCAGCATCATCAGTGCGAACCCGGCCAACTGCCCAGCACGGTCATCGATATCAAGGCCAAACAGGTTGTGGTTCAGAATCAACCGTGGAATATCACGGGTCCGATAGCCACGTTCTTCGTAGATGGATTTGAGCAGCTTGTAGGCCTCCACCAGAATATGGCCGGAACCGCAGGCCGGATCCAAGACTTTGATGGATTCAGGGTCGATACTCTCTGGTGTAACGGCATCCAACTGAGCCTGTACCTCTACGGGCTGCTCACCCGGAGCTATGTAGTACGGCATCTGGTCTTTCAGCGGGCTGTCCGGGTAGGTCTGCAGCCATTGGCGCCCTACCGAGTTCTGCACTAGGTACTGTACGATCCAGTTGGGCGTGAACAGCTGGGTAGCGGCCGGGATATCTTCGCTTTTGACGACTTTGCCGATTACCTGGTCTTTCTTCTCACTGATGTAGAACTGATACAGCCAACCGATGATCTCCACATCCTGCCAGTCCTCTTCGGGGATGGCGCTGACCAGAGCACGAATCAATGAGTCGGTTTTGGTCAGGTTGTCCGGTAGCAGCAACTCGGTGGAATCATCCAGCTCCTCAAACAGGAACGGCATGGCTTCATGCAAGGCATGACACTGTGCCAGCAGCAACTCACGGTAAAGCGCTTCATCCTGGGTGCCATCCAGTTTCAGGTCCGCGACCTTGGCCTTGTCCAAGCCCGACAGCTCTATATCAAGACAATCATCCAAAATCTGAGGCGTACCCGCTTCGCCTGATGCAGTGCTGAGCACCCGGCGACCATGGTCCAGATAGCCATGAATCTCCATGTAGCGGATGGCACAGAGGCGGTTAAACCAGCTGTATGCAGCCTGCTCCATGGTTTGAGCAAAGCCGACTTGTTCGATGCGTTTGACCAAAGCATCGCGTGCACGGCTAATGGAATTCGTAAAGGTGCGGCTGCCGATCAATGCCAGGTCACCGCGGATTTCCATCGACTCACAACCTTTGGCCGTCACACCATAAAGCGCCGCCTGCTTGGTCATGGCGGCAATGAAGTCTTGGCGGGCCTTGGGGGCATATTTCTTAATGTTGGCTGTGTTCATAGCGCTTCCTGATCCATGTCGGGTAAATCGTCCCGGTCAACAATAAATAGATTCGATGTGTCAGTGTGCTGGATAACGTTGAGTGGTGTTGCCCCTGCCGTGAGGCGCAAAAAGCTGGCATCATCTTGCAGGTCTGTAAGGGGAGTCCCATCACGCAGATGCTCACGCCAGTGGCCATCGGTGCTGAACAACAGGCTGGCGCCTTTGGACCAAACGAATGACCGGCGCTCCGGGGTGGTAAAGCGACGCCCTTTGAACGCGCGTGTCAGGATGTGCTCAGCGCCTTGGATTTCAGTGGGGCATTCAGTTGAAGAATGGTGGTAATGGGCTTCCACGGTATGCGGGGTATTGAGCCAAACAGGCGTACCCGCGCCGCTAATACCTAACAGGCTGTCTCCCGCAAACAGCAGTATTCCTTCACATCGATCCAGATTCAGCGACGCTATCAGGTAGCTGGCACGATCATGCAAATGCCGGGATCTGAGTCTCGTATGAGCATGCTTGAGAGCGTCGATGATTGAGTCTGAAGTATTCAATCGATCATGTGCGTGAACAGCCGCCCAGACACATACCCGTGCCCAGCGTGAGGCAAGTTCAACGCTGGTGCTGGACTCAGCCGCATCGACGATCGCAATGACGGCTTTGTTATCCCAGGCACAAAGCGCTACGGCATCGGAGTTGTGTAATCGGGCGTTTCCTTTTCGACTCTGCCACTCCATTTGCATCAGACTCATCCTTTCGCTAATGCTTCCAGACGTGCGAACAGGATGTCTTCTCGATCACTGTCGTTGCCGGATTGACTCGCAACGGCGTACTCGAAGTTGTTGTCGTCCAACAACGCCCGAATTTCGCCTGCGATATAGGCTTTAACTTCAGTCGGGCCCGCAACAATCTCGGATACAAGCTCCGGCCGGCCGTCCACTACATTCAGGATATCTTCGATGTCATGGCTGCTGAGGGCATCTCCGTTGCCACGTCCTTTCCAGGCCTCAAGCTTGGTCGCAACAAAGTAGACGGGATCCACCAGGTTAATGGTTATCCCAAGCTCCAATTCATAGGGTGTGGCGGTGCTCAGGGCCTGTTGATACCAACGGTTGGTGAAGCCAAGAATACTCTGGTCGTCCGGCATGAAATCCACGCGCAGTTCACCCAGCTGCATGGCACAGACGGGGGGTGTTTTCTCACCCGGATCCGGCATGGATACTCGGAACCCTGTTTTTCTTAGGGTTTCTTGCAGTGTGTAGAAGTCGGCGCGTCCCATCACATGCACGATGATATCGACATCATCGGTATGTCTCACTTGTTCAAGCGTGAACTCATCACTCAGGTACAGGGCCGTTGTACAGCCGCCAACAAACGCCATCCTGGCACGCAGATCAGGACCCAGCGCCACAGCTACCTGCTTGAGCATCGCACGTTGTATCCGTTGTGTACTCATGCTTTCACATCCATTTGAGCCTTTAAGAGGTCGGCAGCCAAGTTGGCTTCTCGCGGATTACCCAGGCGGATCGCATCCACCAACGCCAGTAGGGCATACAGCTCGGGGTCACGCCGTACCGCGTAAGGCACAGAGGGATGTAAGGGTGTGACGGACAGTCCCTTTCGGTTTCCCTTGGCATCGGGCCATACGGGGACCAGATCCCCCCCGGAGAGCAGTTTTCCTTCCAGCACAGGAGCCGCAAACGAAGTACCGATCCCCCGCGTTAATTCGCCGGCCTTGGCTGGAAAAACATAGCGAACCCCGTTTACCAGAAACTCGAACAGAGCCTTGGTATTGGTGCGCGGAAGATCCGTTTTACGGTCTCGCTTGGCAAGCCCTACGTCCAAGCATCGCTTCAGGCTGGCACTGACCTGCGATTTACTGATCCCTGTCTCGTGTTCAAGGTTTCGCACACTGTAGAGCTGCTCCTGCAAAACAGTCGCCTCCGGCACACCTGCAGCATAGCCCAGGGTACCTACTTCATCGCCCCAGTCCTGCCAATCATCAGGCCAGGCTGATCGTTTACCGTTTTCACCAGCATGGGCTTTTTCGTGCTTATGCAGCGAAATCAGTTTTAGCAGCAACACAATGTCTTGACTTTTCATCAGAGCCTCGTCTTATCTGTCCTGCGTCCTAGGACACGGGACAATCTTGATCAGCTTGCAGTAAAAGATCAAGCACCCATTGCAGATCAAAACACCGACACCATGCGAGTTCATCCATTTCTCTGCACTGCCATATACCCCACCCGCAGCCGTTGACGACGTGTTTACAGCGCTCTAAAGTAATCAGCAAGTGGACTGGGAGTGCCCGGTCGGCGTTATAGCCCCTGTGAGTGCATTGGGGCTTTTCGCTTTTTTGGGACACGCACGGTCAGCTCGTTACCTCAAGCGCACCCGCTTGTCCTGCTTCACTGCAGACTGCAACTCTTCGCGCAGCGCCTCCACAAACCGTTCAATATCCGAGTCGGATTCCAAATAGATTCCACTGCTGACCTTGTTGAACACACTGGTCGCGGAGACTTCGACAACCGGCTTGGGCCGCGCAACCGGTTTCTTGACCACCTTGGGCACAAAGGCCGGTGCGTCGTCACTCACGCCTGTCGCTGTGCTGGCCGCTTCCGCAGCCTTCAATGCAGCCGCTGCTTCACGTTCCTGACGTTCTGCTTCAGCCTGTATGGCGGTTTCCAGTTCATACAGGGCCTCGTCCAGCCGATCCTTGGCGGTTTCTGTCTGCAGCAAATAGATGTTGGCGATACTGGACTCAGTCTCAACATCGGCCTTGATCAACTGCAGTGGCCTCAGCAGCCGGTTACTCAGTTCCGGCGTTTCGATGCCGCTCTTCTGGATCTCGCCCTGAAGCTGGGTAATTTTTTCATCAACCCGTTCCAGGGCATGCTGGCGCTTTTCGTCCAGCAAAGCGGTGTTGACGGCCTCCACCTGCTCAATCCACTCAGTGACTTTGTGCAGCTGGTTGTAAGGAGAGTCTGCCTTGTACAGGTCATGCAGCGATTTCAGCCCGGATTTGGCCTTTTCATCCCGTTCCAGTGCCGGCCGATTTTTCTCGAAATGCGTGATCGCTGTCGTGAGCTGCTTCCAGCTGTGGAGTTGCTTGGTGAAAAACTCGTGCAGGTCGCGATAGTCTTCCTCCAAGTCCAGGTAGTCATCCTGGTTATCCGTAAGCGCTTTGAAGAACTCCACGCTATCAGTATTCGACAGCAGCTCTTTCAGTGTACGAATAGATGTCTCGACCCTGCCCTTGCCGGGGAAGTGGCCCGTTTTCATCTGGTTCTCATAGCCGGTCAGATTGTCGAGCCATGTGTCCAGATGCTGCCGATAGAACTCGTACAGATCTTTTTCGTTCTCAGGGCCTAGAGCATTAAACAGATCCTGTGACAGATTACGGGCCTTTTTCAGCACCGCATCCTCGGTCAGGCGCTTTTTCTGCACCTTAACTTCGCTGCGTTTGCGGGTATTAGTGAGGCGGTCAAACATCTCATCCAGTGGCAGTGCCGGACCATCGGTATGGAAGGTCAGGCGCCCTGCTGCGGCCAACCGGGCCAGTACCAGAAGGATCTCATTATCCGGCCAGCCATAGGGGCGCTTGCTGAAGCGCTCGACAATATCGCTGACCAGAAGACGGTCATTACCGGAAGCACGCAGGCCAATGTACTGCTCGACATCCTTGGTGGCTTTTGGGTTACCGGCTTCGCCATCCAGTGTCAGGCCCATTTGACCAATGTCATCCATGGTCAGCACGGCGTTCAGCTCGCGCAGCGGATCCTGCTGGAGTACCTGCAGATAAGACAGCTTGGTGTAGGTGTTCTCCAGCAGGTACTGACAGGCATCATCCAACCGTGACAACAGGCTGCTCTGGCTCAGCTTGAGATGCTGGCCCAAGGCATAGCATTCGGCGTTCAGCAGCATATCTTCCAGCGTGGCCCGCAGGCGCTTGCGGCGTTCCTGGTTCTCACGACCACGGTCAGCCAGAATCCGGGTCAGATCCGTACTAGTGCCATCGTCATTCAAACGAATGAACTTGTTAGTCTTCAGCCAGGTTCGCAGCTCATCAAAGAAGGTTTTGTTGTCAGGCAGTTTGATCAAGACCTGCCCTGCACCCTCGGTAGATTTGTTGATGCAGCCTGCTTCACCATACTGCTCATAATCCAGATCAAGCGGGGATATGACTTCAACACGCAGATCAGCTTCGTAACGTCCATCCAGTGAGTGACCATCCAGATAACGGCCAATACTGTAGTCTGTCTTGTTCGGACGATGGCGGTACTTGTTCTGATCCTTGAACAGATCCTTGAAGATCAGGTTGCCCAGCTCCTTGTTCTCGTCATTACTGGCGATATCAGTGGCTTTAATCTTGCGCGTGATGTCACGCTCTTCATTGGTCAGGAACAGGAATTCATCACCGTTACGGGTGATCAGGCTCTCTTTTTCCAGACGCAACAGGGATTCTTCAATACGCTTGCGCAGTGCCAGCTTGTCGGTATCGATGGTATCAATCGACAACGTGACAAGATTGTCGGCGGTGCCCTTGATCAGATCCACATAGCGGATCATGAACAGGGTACGAAGAATGTCGATATCCGCCGGCTCAAGCCCCGAGTTTTCAGCGGCCTGGTCGATGGTGCGCTTTACGGCCGTGTCCAGAAAGCCCTCGACCGACCGGTAGAACGCATGCATGGGCACCAGCGCACCGATCTCCTGGTTAGCCAAACTCATGGCCGCCATCTGGAACGCATCCAGCATTGAGCGCTCACCGTAGGCCAGGTGAGCACCGGTGGCCCCCACTTTACGGATCTCTTCAAACACCTTCTGCACCAGCTGGAAGTGATAGGGTGCGAAGGGGTAGTTGGCTACAAAGCTCTCGGGGCCATCGAAATTACGCAACGTCGGGCCAGAACGGTCAAACGTAATCTGGTTGCGCAGGATATCGCCGTATTGAGCCCAGGTTGAACGCAGCCGCTCTTCCGCTTCCGGCGTTTTGCGCAGCAGACGCTTCTGAATCACCTCATCCGTGTTGGAGCTGGACAGGGACAGGCGTGTCTTGAATCGGCCGGCGATTTTGGAGAAGTCGTTGACCTTGGACGACGTCAATTCACCCAGCACCGCATCCATGTCCGCCTGGGATGTCACCACAATCCACGCCCGGCCCTGACAAATGGTGCCGAGGTTTTCCGTGATCGTCTGCAGCGTCAGCATCAGCTTGGTATCTGAGCCGATGAACTGGCCCACCTCATCCACCATGAACACCATTCGATGATCAGGGCCTTGGCTGTCGAGATACTCTTTCACCCAACGACAGAAGTTCTCCACGGATACCGAGAAAGTTTCCTCGGACTCCTCAAACCATTTGTGGGCCGCATCCGGTGACAGATTCAGTGCCTTGCCGATCGCCTGCTCAATGTCGTCCTGATAAAACTGGTAGCCATCACGCTCCGCCTGCCACTCCATGCCGGAGGCTTCAGCAAACGCATCACAAAACGCCTGATAAACACCCTTCTGGGTCAGGTGGCGCTCCATATGCGCAATATGCGGATGATCGCCACTGAACCCCTGGTATTCGTTGAACACGCGCAGGAACACATTGAGAATCGGATTGCCCTGATCGTTTGAACTGGCCTTGCTGTCAATGTTAAACAGGATGACATCAGCAGGATTGGAGACCGACTTGTCGATGTCGGCACGGATCATGGCATCGCGCAGTTTGTGCTCATCGAAAAACTGCACAGCTTGCTTTTCGCTGCCATCGGCATCGTGTGCGGTAATGTTGGCCAACAGGTAGGACAAGGTCTTTAGGAAGTGAGACTTACCGGAGCCAAAGAACCCGCTGATCCAGATACCCACTCGGCTGGCAATTGAAGGGTCGTGCCGATCCGTACTGTATGACTCGAAAAAGTGCCGGAAATGCTTTTCCAGCTCATTGGTGACAACGTACTCGTCCAGCTCCTGCCACACCGTTGCATCGTCATTTTGGTCGGCTTTCACCACCCCATTGATGGAGCGATCCAGGGGCTTAAAGAAAAGATTCTTGATGGTCATACAGCATCATCCTTGCCAGTCACATTGGGTTATGCACGCGGTACCAGCGTGAAGGCCCTGTAGTAGTTTTTGCTGGGTATTTGATTGAACAACGTCAGGCTTTGCCCGTTGTAATGCCCCGGGTAGAACAGCACCACGGGTTTGTGCCCCAGAAGCGCATGCAGCTTGTTGAGCAGATTGTGGGCGCGCAGAACGGGCCATACTGAGCCAATGCCGTGTAAGAAGATCACGTCCTGGTCAGCTGCTTGGGTGTGCTCCATCAGGAAGGGAGCAAATTTGTCCATGTGCATCGGGCCAGCAAGCGCTTTCAACAAGGCGGTATCGCCCTTCGCAACCTGCATAGCACAGGCCTTATTTAAAAAGTTGCGACTGACCAGGTAATCCCTCATCACCTCAAGCAGGTTAATGCTGGCAACCTTCATATTCGGATTTTTCTTACCCAGCTGGGACACCAGAAAGCGCAGATGCTCACGTACCTGAAGCTCGTGCTTAGGGTGATAATCAAAAATCCAGAAGGCAATCTCATTGCCCAGCCCCTGCCCCTGCAGAAATTCTTCACTCTGGATCTTGTCATAGATCTGGTTAAGCCGGTCTTGTAATGGCTGGTTCATGCTAGCTCCTTGCTCATTTCACCCTGCGGTGGCACCTGATACTTCCAAACAACTTCGAATACGATGGCGATAGGTGTCATCCAGCAGCACCCTGACTTCAGGACGCACAAGCAGATGCTGGAGCGTCAACGAGCGCGTATCGGTTAACAACCCCACTTCTGCCAGTATCCGGAATGCCACCTGCCCTGTCTTGCGCTTGGTCGTCATCGACCAGTCGGCCAAGGCGGAATCCTTATGGGCACGCTCATCCAGAAAATCGTTCCACTGCCAAACATGCAGCTTACCGGCCTGGGTCACAAAGGCATCCCGCAGTACCGACTCGATAAATTCGACCAACAACAAGTTGCGCTCAAGCACTGCACAAAACGATGCCTGCGTTGCGAGCTCATCATCGCCATCTCTAATCACTTGCCAGAACGAGGGTTCCATACGCTCAAGTCGCTTGCGAATCGATTGCGCTATACGCCTTGCGGTTGCGGCTGTGGGCTTCTGCAGCCGATTATCTGTCTGGATGGCATCAAGCCACTCTTCCGGAGTTGCTTCTTTGAGCAGCAAGTCTGCAATGACCCGAGACTCTCTCACCATGAGAGAGCCGCCGGTCAAATCACTGTCATAACTGAAGTGGCGCATCCCGATGTTCGTAACCCATTCGTTCAAACGGGTAAGGATACAACACAACGCAGATGCTGTCTGATGCCTGCGTCATTTACGGCCCCACCCAGCGAACAGAGGAATGCTTTGCTCCACATCCAGCAATACAGATTTGCTGTTACCAGTTACAGGTTTCACGCAGAGGCTTGATAGCGTCTGCTAGCCCAGAAGTATCGAAAATCGCAGTCACTGGACTTTCGTTATAGGGCGTTACCTGTGCCACTAATGTATTGGCTTCCATCATGGACTTCAGGAACGCGATAGGTTGAGGATGAAAGGTCGCTTTGCTGTCAGTAGACATAGACCATCGGCGCGTTTGGGCTTTTGTATCACCCACTCGACTGAGGACATCGGCTTCCCTACCTAAATAGTCATTCCAGGCTATGTATAAATCTGTGGTGTTGCTTTTGCAACGGGCAATCATGACGACAGGACGCCCCCAGCGACTATTGCCTTCATCCGCTTTCAAAATAAGGGTAACGGTTTTACTGTCATCAATCGGGTTGGTCTCGATTTCAACGGACCATTTGCCACTACCTGAAGCATCAACCGGTTGTGCTTGGGGACCTTTCAATCCATACCTTTGAGCAAGGGTGTCATAGCACTCAAGTCGAGAAAGGTCGCCTTCCACAATGGCACAGGCAGCAATTTCTTTATCAGTGGGTGCTGCATGAGCAGTAGCGGTTAGTCCAGTGGCCAGGGCGAGGGCTATTACTCTTTTCATGGTTATCCATCTCCGTTGTCAGTTTCGTGTATCTTATAAAGTGCAAACGACAGATCATGTCGTAGTCGGTTGCCCAAATGCTCTATTCATCCAAACCGAGAATTTTCCGAGCCTGTTTGTGAATGGCTTCACGCCAACTCTTCGGCTCCAGAACATCAACCGCTGAACCAAACCCTTGCAGCCACCACTGCGTCTGCTGGTCATTGGGTACCTCAGCCTCAAGCAAAACCCAACCATTCTCATCGGGCTCACTTAGGACTTGTGAATGGCTAACCGGCGTTTCTGACAACATCCACGCTACGTCAGAGCGCACTTTGGCCTTCAAGTTGACCGCTCCATCATCAACCGGGTATCCAAAAGCACCCTGTGCGATGTAATCGTCGAGGTTGAATCCGCGCTGGGTGCGCAGATCCGCCTGGCTCTGCTTTACAGTTTGGATCCGGTGCAATGCAAACTGTCGAACATCGTCGTATTCGTTCACGGTTGCCAGCAAGTAGGTCACGCTGTGCCGGGCAACAAGACCCAGCGGGTGCAGAACATAGGTTTTGACCTGATTTTTGGCGCGGCTCAGATATTGAACATCAAGGGCGTACCCATTGAGCAATGCATCTGTCACCCACTGCCATACATCATGTGAAATTGGTGCCGGAATCAGCGCCTTCCCGTTCGGGATCGCTTTTACGAACTGTGTCCAATGGGCAAAGCTATTTCGCTCAAGGCTATCCAGGTACTTTCGAGCGTTGTGGAATTGCCCACCCAGTTGGTCAATCGCTACCTGAGGGAGCAAGCCAGTCAAGTACTCTTCTGCCAGTACCAGCGTAAGTGCTGTCGCTGTGTCCATGGCCGGAAGGTTACTTTTGAACCCGGGGTCGAATGACCACCTAAACGGGCGACTGGACTTGTCACATAGTAGTGGGAAGTGCCCGGACATTTTTTCCAAGTCACGTTGAATAGAACGTATATCAACCTTGAAGCCTCGCTCTTCCAGCAGTGCCTGTAGCGTTGAAGTAGCACGGTAGTGAGGGGCTCGTGGAATAAGCTGCAGCATGTTCAGGTAGCGGAACAGGGTATCTTGTCGTGCGCTCATAGTGGCATCCTTGTCATGGGATAAATGACTTTGTAGCAATCGAAAAAGGGGAGAATCACAGCATATCTTCTATATACCACCGTTTGTGAAACTCAGTGAAATCTTCCATCTGCTTCTTGGTCACACCCAACAACCCGCCACTCCATGATGAAAATGCTCTATTTCCATTGGGGAGATAAAGATTTTCAGGAAATGTGCGCATGGTATAAACAGGATTCTGATACTCATATTCCACACCTAATTTCTTAAAATAGTCACCTTTGAGCATGAATTTTTTAACTCCATTTGAACTAAGCCAAACATGATCAAAATCCATCTCTTGAATCCTATTTGAATACTGGAGTAGAACTCGAAAGACATCAGCGGGACTTTTATCATCATCGATTGATTTAATATTAATCACCAAGACAGAAGGAATAACGTATTTCTCATAGCGACTATCAATCTCTATACCAATATTTCTGGCATCACTCTCCAAAACAGCATTTAGAGGCTTTGAAAGCATATAATTATTAGTGGCATAAACAGAGCCACTAACAGCAATAACAAGAAACAGCATGTAAATTATTTTCTTCATATCGTATCACCTGAATATTTTTTCTTTAAATAAGGTTTTATTAGTGCGGACATCACTATAACAGACACCTACGACAGATCTTGTCGCAGTACGAAAGAGGATGTATTATAAGACTAGAATTATATGCCTCTATACTATATTTTTAAAAGTGCTTTAATAATAACGATCATAATTGGGCAGTCATCGGAAAAAATCATGAGTGACGCTATTGCTGAGTTTCTACAAGACTTGAGCCTGGAGCAGCTGAACACATTACATAGTTGGGTGCAGCAACGTGCAAAAGAAAAAAGAAGTACACATAAAATTTGTCCTGCACTTCCACCCACCAACAATCTTGAGGCATTAGCAGAAAGTGCAGGCTTGGATATTTCGGCACTTATGAGGGCCAGAAAGCACTATTGATCGGCGTGACTGAGTTTGATGCTATCCACATCCCGTAGCCAAGCCTCAAGTCAAACAGCTTTCGTCTCTAGCATAAGAAAGTAGCGAGACGTAACCCAAGCACCTCAGCTTCGACCGTATGGAGTCAAACACGGATTTGCGCCTGGGCAATATCGGTAGTTCTGGTTTTGGCCCTAAGCAGACATTAACGCTTTGCACACCGGACGGAATAAGCGTAGCTTATTGGGGTCCGAGCCGCATAGCGACTGAAGTGCTGCAACTTGTTACATTTACTCACAGATCCCGCTGACAGCAAGTTCTCGACTTGTTTTTTTTGCGCATTCCCACAGCCCTAATGAGACTCCTAGTTTTTTCTCTTTGTATAAGCCAAAGAATCTCTATAATAAAAACTGGCGACGAAACCAACATCTGCACAGATAATGGTAGGCTTGAAAACTCTTCAACATGAAAACCAATTACGATAATAATAAAAAACATAAATAAAAGAAAAAATAGAATTAGAAAAGCATATGTTCTTATAATAGCAGCGGTCACTCTGTGTGGATTTCTAATTTTTAGAATAATATTCTTCCGATACCTCCAGTCAAACCGGCATAAAAAAGATTTAACTTTCATTGGGAATATAGAAATATGATCAATTATAAAATCCCCAAATACATTCAGCCTACTGGATAGCATGGCAATTATTAAACTACCAAAAAGACTTATAAGCACTGCTGGTTCCATAAAAACATGCATTTCTTATTTCCTTACTTGTAACGCTTGGCTCAGGTGCGCCGTAGGTGTCACTTGGACCCATTTATTATATTAATCAACTGCACACATATCTATTATTTCATCTATGATGGTAATGAGATCTTCACTGATTTCATTACTATTAATAGAATTTATGTATTCTTCTTTATCAAACTTAACTCTAAAGTGTGAATTTATCCCATCAAGAACAGGTTTTACATCCTTGACAAATAGAGCCTCAGTATTACTCGCTCTTTCAGAGAGCTTATATGTTTCAGGGACTACCAGCCCATGTTCATTTGCAAGATAATTCCTAACCGCATCAACATCCTTAATGATATCTGGATTTCGGCAATTATTAGAAATATAACGACTTATTGCCTCAGGAACTATCAAGTAATTCTCTATTTCTCGTCGCCTCAATGTTCTGTACATCATTATTACATGTTGGCCTGAATCATCTCTCTGAACATCTTTACCATTGTCATGTAATCTTGAATTTGTTGTATTGTAGCTATCATCATCTAAATCTCTAAGGCTATACGCAGTTATGTGGCTGCCAGTTTCTTGAATTATTTTTTTATTGAGCTCAACAATTAAAGTCTTACGTTCTTTATGCTTCTTGTTCGTAACCCACTCAACAATATTTTCTGGCCAAATTTTTCCTAGCTTTATACAGAGTGACTTTAGAATACGGGCATCACTTGAATTTTCAATAAGCAATACCTTTTTGTGTTCTATCATGGAATCAAGAAGGGGGAAATATTTGCTGCCGAGCCCTTCCAGAACCAAAACTTTTTCTTCATTGTTTTTTAAGTATTCTGCTTTTGAAGCTTCAACATGCAAGACTTTCTGGTAGTCAATTAGCTTTATTAAATCAGAACTATGGCTAACCATTAGAATCTGCTTGTTGTTTTCTTCGCATATCTTTTCCAACTTCTCCATCAGGAGAGACTGTAAAGATGAATGCAAATGGGCGTCAGGTTCATCAAGTAGAAGCACATCGTTGTTTTTATCTAAGGCTAAAGCAAAGACACTTAACCATTGTAGAAAACCACTTCCCTCAACCATCAGGTCTCTTTTACTTGAATTATTTCTCTCTTTCTCTTGGGTTTCAGGATTTTTAATCAAATCTATGACATCGACACTTACGAAATTATGAAACTGGCTATCAAAATCATGTACATAAAGATTCACATGAAATACTTCAGAAAGTATTTCTTTTAGCTGCCTCCATTCAGTGTTTATACCTTTAAGTACTTGTTGGTCTGCTTGTGTTAGTCTTTTCTTATTTGGAAAAAGCTCATTCTTTTTCTCTTCAATGGTCGACTCATGAGCGTCATGTAAATCTAACAGTAAGTTTCTAATTACAGAGCCAGCCTGCCCTTTCCCTATTAGTTTTCTTCGATCTGCTACAGACAACCAACTTTCATTTTCATTCATTCCACCAAAAGGTGGAAGGTAAGCAATAGTAGGTATTTGATCTGACTCAGAAAGATTAGAATCAGACTTTTTTATTGCGAAATTATTTCCGTTAAGAGTATACGCAAGCTCTAGAAAGAGATTTCTATTTTCTGATCCCTTCCACCCTACTTTTATTTTGAGCTGATAGGAACCAATTGTCCTTTGGTCTTTCCAAAGATATCTCAAGGAAGGAATGCTAATTGGTGAAAATGATTCAGGAGCAATACCAAGCCCTTTCTTCTCTACATCATATTCTTCAAGTAACGACTGCTGCCCCCGATAATTAATCAAAAGGATTTTTGCATACTCCCATACAGCAAGAGCATGTAAGAGGCTGGTTTTTCCCGAGTTGTTAACCCCAGAGATCAGGGATAGTCCATTTTCGTTAATATCAACATTGATCTCATCAAATTTTTTAAAGTTACTTAATTCTATCAGATTCACTCTGCACTACCTTAGTTCAATATAACGTCCTTATTCAGTGGATGCCTGCGGCGAAGCCGCGTATAGGCTGTCCGGCGAAGGCACCACAGGTGCCATAGCGAACTAGAATTAGTTGCTAAGCATAGCGCTGCACATGATCGGTAGTCACGGAGCCATATCAGGCTCAATGTGACCTTTACGAATCAAATTATTGAGGAGCATACGAGCCACACCCTCTTCGGACATGCCGCCTAGCTGAGTAGACTCCTGCCCGCCATCACCGAATACTGTGACAACATTTTCATTCAGCACATATTCCGCAGAGTACGTAACACCACCCTTTTCTACCTTGATAGTTCCCATATACCCGATTTCTCCATGATGCTTTCATTGCTTAACAGTATAATACTTCGCATGAGCATTTTTGTTCTCAGTCGAAAACAGGGATAGCTTTTATAAAAACTTGAAAATAAAGAATAAATTGAGATATCACAGTCATTCTCTTCCGGTGATAACGAGCATGCGCGTTTTGAAGCTTTGCCGTGCGCGTTATCCTGCAACGGCCAGTCCATAGTCTCCTGATACTGAACGATTTTCCCGCCTGTTACCAGTTACAAATGAGCACAATCACGTGACAAAATAAGCACCCTAGGCTCGTGGCTTTCAATACACTGTAGTAACCACAGAAACTTAAAGCAGCTTGTCCACAGGTGCCAGGGGATCGGAGCGACAACCTGATTCCCACGAAGGTCTGTTTTGTGTCGAAAGCGCATGGCAGCACACAGGTGAGAACCTGAGCGGGGTTCCTAGCCCCCTCCTCACTCGCCTTCGCCTTTAACCACCAGACCAAACTCTGCAGCCTGATCATCCGCGTTTTCGTCAAACAAACGGCAGGCTTGGCGCTCCTGCTTCAGTGTTGCCAACGCAGAGAAAAAACAGCCTTCGCACAGGTGCAACTCGTATCGTTCTCCATCATGGCGGGATCCATACCCCCAATCAGCGTTGAGCACACCAAATTGAGGGGCATGCTGACCTTCGCCCGAGGTGCTGTCACCACAGACATCGCAGCGTACATCCTCAACGACATCGACAACCTTCTGCGTCAAGATTTTCATGGATACTTCCTCTCTGTATCGCTCGTATAGAGCGTTCTACCAGACTACCCGGCAGATCAAATCGTGTTTGATCACACTGGGACCGGAGGTGATCTCATACACGAACCTCCAGCATGGTGCCGTTCATTCCTGCGCCAGTGCCAAGCGGGTGTCGAAGAATCGACACTTCAATCCAAACTGGATCAGCAGATGATCTCAGGCACGCATTTCCAGCATGGTGCCGTTCATTCCTGTGCCAGTGCCAAGCGGGTGTCGAAGAATCGACACTTCAATCCAAACTGGATCCGCAGATGATCTCAGGCACGCATTTCCAGCATGGTGCCGTTCATTCCTGTGCCAGTGCCAAGCGGGTGTCGAAGACTCGACACTTCAGCCCAAACAGGATCCGCAGGTGATCTCAGGCACGAATCTCCAGCATGGTGCCGTTCCTTCCTGCACCAGTGCCAAGCTCGTGTCGAAGAATCGACACTGCAGTCCAAACTCGATCCGGGGGCAGTTTCAGGCACTGTCATTGAGTACGGTGCCGTTCATTCCTGCGCCAGTGCCACGCGGGTGTCGAAGACTCGACACTTCAGTCCAAACTGGATCCGCAGGTGATCTCAGGCACGAATCTCCAGCATGGTGCCGTTCCTTCCTGCACCAGTGCCAAGCTCGTGTCGAAGAATCGACACTGCAGTC
>NZ_JBEPQA010000019.1:0-86292 GCF_040547585.1 Marinobacterium sp. MBR-111 | reverse complement strand
AGCGGGCTTGGCCAACCGCACCGTTCGGTGCAACCTGTTGTCTCAAGCGAGGCGCGTATTCTACCGCAACCCGTTTCAGTGTCAACCGTTTTTTTCGTTTGTTTTCACTGCCTTGGCGGAGAAAACAACGCGCGGTCAGCGCTGATGAGGTGGCGTATTCTACAGCGATTCGGATCGCTGTCAACGCCCTGTCAAAACTTTTTTAACACTCAGAAGCGTAGTGCTGGATATCGATCAGTTCAACCGAACCCGGATCGATTCGCTCATTGAAAAAGTTCGTCGCCACTCGTGCAAAGCGCTCTGGCCCATCTGTCACCAAAAAAGTCAGACTGCCCCGTATTTGGTTCTTGTTCTGCAGCACTCTGGCTTCCAGCTCGCACTTTACCGCTTCAGCGGTGGTCTGAGCTGAATCAACCAACTGAATATCGTCACCGGTCACTGCTGCTATAGCACCCCTCAATGCAGGGAAATGAGTACAGCCTAATACCAGCGTATCCAACGGAAACTGACTATCAGCCACCAGCAGGGGTTGAAGACAACGCGCGACTATCTGCTCTACCAGGTCGCCTTCATGCCAACCCTCTTCCGCCAAAGCAACAAACAGAGAGCATGCTTGAGCACGAATACGTGCATCGGGCCTCAAACGAAGAATAGCTTTCTGATATGCCTGATTGTTTGTTGTACTTTCGGTCGCGATAACACCGATATGCCCCTGTTGACTCACTCTGCACGCTGCATCAGCACCTGGCTCGATTACACCCAGTACCAGAAGATCCGGGTAGCAGGCCTGCAAATGCTCAAGCGCCATGGCTGAGGCTGTGTTGCAGGCAACAACGATAGCCTTTATCTGGCGACTACTCAGAGCACAGACAGCCTGCTCGGCATAACGCCGGACCGACAAGGCACTTTTTGTACCGTACGGCACCCTTGCGGTATCGCCGAGATAGACAAGATGTTCTTCCGGTAAGGCTTGCCTGAGCGCATTAAGGACGGTCAAGCCGCCAACACCGGAGTCAAATACACCAATAGCATATTCTGATCGTGAATCTACAGACTTAGCCATCACGTCGAGCTCGCTTCTTGGCTTTATGCTTCAGCGTTTTGATGTGTTGACGACTGCGCTCCTTTTTGGCTTCTTGACGAGCAGTCAGGGTATTTTTGCGTCCAGCAAAAGGATTGTCGCCCGTACGGAACTCAAATCGAATCGGTGTTCCACGTACTTTCAAATATTTGGTAAAGCGGTTTTCAAGATAGCGCTTGTAAGAGCCGGGTAACGCATCCGTCTGATTACCATGCACTACGATTATTGGCGGGTTGGAGCCACCCTGGTGTGCATAGCGTAACTTGATGCGTCGATTGTTTACTGCCGGCGGCTGGTGGTCAGCCACTACATCTTCCAGCAGTCGAGTCAGCTGATTGGTAGACCATTTCGCCATTGCTGAATCGAAAGCTTCGTTAACAGAGATATACAGATCACCAACACCCGAGCCATGCAGCGCAGAAATAAAGTGAAAGCGAGCAAATGCAGCAAATTCCAGTTTTCGTTCTACTTGCTTTTTAACATCGGCACGATCGTCCGGGCTCATGCCATCCCATTTATTAAGTGCAACAACCAATGCCCGCCCAGAGTCAATGACAAACCCAAGCATGCTCAAGTCCTGCTCGGTTACACCCTCACGCGCATCAATCACGCTGATAACAACATTTGCATCCTTGATTGCCTGCAGCGTTTTTACGATGGAGAACTTCTCCACCGCTTCTTTGATATTTTTCCGCCTTCGTACACCCGCTGTGTCGATCAGAATATATTTCTGCTCATCACGTTCATAAGGAATGTAGATACTGTCACGTGTTGTGCCCGCTTGGTCAAAGACAACCACGCGGTCTTCGCCCAGCATCCGGTTAACCAGGGTTGACTTACCCACGTTCGGGCGTCCGATCACGGCAATTCGAATATTATCTGTATAGGCTCCCTTAGCCGCCTCTTCGCCGCCCTCCTCTTCCTCAGAAACAAAGGGCGCCAGCACTTCGTCAATCAGCTGACTGACACCACGCCCGTGTGAAGCGGCTATGGCAACAGGCTCACCAATACCGAGCGCATGAAAATCAGCCATGGCGGTATCCGGGTCGATCCCGTCGGTCTTGTTCACAACCAGCCAGCATGACTTATTGTTGCGCCGCAGGTGATCGGCAATCATTTCATCAGCCGGGTTGAGGCCTGCACGACCATCTACAAGGAACAGAACTACATCCGCTTCCTCTATCGCGAACAGTGACTGCTCGGCCATCCGTTGATCAATGCCGGCCTCATCCCCTGAAATACCACCAGTATCGATAACAATGTAGTCACAATCGCCAACACGGCCTTCTCCGTACTTGCGGTCACGGGTCAAACCCGGCAAATCTGCAACAAGTGCATCACGCGAGCGTGTCAAACGATTGAACAGTGTGGATTTGCCAACGTTGGGACGACCAACCAGTGCAATTACGGGCAACATAGGATTTCACCTGAAAACAACTCGGCGGCCACTGTGGATAACAGCGGCCGCCGATAATGGACCCACAGATCCGGATTATTTAAATTTCAGCGCAGTCAGACGACCATCATTGCTGAGCACATAAAGCACATCATCACGTACCAGCAGATCACTCTGGACACCGGAGGAGCTGACGCGATGGCGAGCTGTAAAATGACCGTCAACCTGAGACAACACATGCAGATAACCATCTGCATCAGCCGTAACCAGAGAGTTACCGAGCACAACCGGTGTAGTCAGGCGTCGATACTGAAGACCATCCTGGCTCCACACACTGGCACTGTTACGCGCATCAAATGCATGCACATGGTCTTCATCCGAAATTGCGTACACATTACCGAAACCACCAGCAAGCCCACGATAGGTAGACAAATCCTGACTCCAGACAACCTGTCCATTACCTGGATTCAGTGCCACCAAGCGTCCCTGATAGCTGCCAACATAAACGATACGGTTGTAGACAAGCGGTTTACCATCAATATCAACGATACGCTCAAGCTCCGACCGCCCCTCAGCCAGCGAAATACGCTGCTCCCAGACAGGCCGCCCCGATGCATTCTCGACGGCAACAAGCTTGCCATTGGCAAAACCGGCCAGAGTCAGGTCAGCAGCCACAATGGGGGCGCTTGTACCGCGCAGACTGAGACGTGGTATCTGACTGTCATAACTCCAGCGCCGTTCACCACTGCCCACTTCAAGTGCCGTAATCTTGCCATCCAGCTGCTGTACAACAACGAGCTCCGCATTCATCTGCGGCTGGGAAATCACTTCGGAGGAAGCTTGGTAGCGCCAACGCTCACTACCGTCTGTGGTATCGAAAGCGATCACTTCACCCGACTCTGTCGCGAGGACCACGATACCGTTTCCGGCACCAACACCACCTCCTATCGGAGTTTCCAACTCGACACGCCAATTGATACGCCCGGATGCCAGATCCGCTGCAACCAGATCACCTTCAACATTGACTGCAAAAATCTGCTGTTCATCAATGGAAGGAACCAGTTGATGAAACTTGGAGCCCAAACTACCACCGGTACTCAGACTCCACAGCTGTTGAAATTGCTGTTCGGCTTCGAAGTCAACCAGTGGATTTGGCTCAACGGTTTCTTCGCTACTGAACAACCCACAGCCAGCAAGGGAAACACTCACGGCAATCGCTGCGGCTGTTTTTACCCAGCATTTCATGACTCGGCTCCTGCAAGGTCATCCCGTTTCATTTTCAGAAGCGGACGCAGCTGTTCGCCGCCGCCCAGCTGCAGGGCTCGATCATAGGCTGCGAAAGCTTCAGCCGGTCGACCGTTATTGGCATGAAGGTCTCCCAGAAGTTCCTGATACTGCACCTCATAAGTACCCGCATCAGCATTCTCCAGCAGGCTAATAGCAGTATCCGCGTTCCCCTGCTGGCTCAACAGCATTGCCTTTCGCAGTGTAGCCACACGAACAATATTATCGACTTCATCCGTTGCGCCCAAGGTCCAGTCCAGCTCCTGCAACGCGCGCTCAACCTCTCCATTTCCAACGGCCATTGCTGCCATCATGAGGGCACCATAGCGTGCATAAGCCGTGTCAGCGTAGTCAGAGCGAAGCTGCTCATTCAGATGAACCGCTGTTGCATATTGAGAGTCATTCACACCACCGGCAGACAGCTGTACCGCTTCTGTCAGATTCTGGTAAAGGGCAGACGCATTGGCTGCTTTCTGCTCCTGATTACTCTGCCAGGCTTTCCAGCCGAGCACGATTGCCACCGCAGCCGCGACACCAACTACCAATGCCTTGCCGTTTTCCTTCCACCAATCCTTGAGCGCCTGCACCTGCTCTTCTTCGGTACGCAATTCTGCCACTGTCCACTCCTGCTAAATTGAATCGCCTGGCTAAACTTCAGCGTGTAAAAATTTGTTTCAGCTGGTCTGTCAGCTGCTGAATGCCAAGATCATATACTGTCTGTTCCTGATACCAAAGAGATGCCTGCATCTCATCGGACTCGGTTTGCTTGAGTAGCGCTATTACCGGCGCTCCGGTCTGACGAGCTTTGGCCGCGATATTTTTCAGTCCCGAGCAGTGGGTTCGAATGCGGAGCCCCGGCAGGCATTCACGCAGCTGCTCGGCCAGCAAAATCAGGTCCGCCTGCAACCCCTTGTGTTCTGCCGCCAGGTAAAGATCAAAGGTCTGGCGCACATGATCAGGAACCAGCGCCAGAGTCTCAAGCAGAAGAATCAAACGCTCAACACCCATTGCAAAACCAACCGCAGGTGTTGGTTTTCCGCCAAGCTGCTTTACCAGCCCATCATAGCGACCACCGGCACATACGGTACCCTGAGCCCCCAGTTGGTCTGTTACCCATTCGAAAACGGTTTTGCAATAATAGTCCAGACCACGAACCAAATAAGGGTTAACCTCATACTGCACTCCGGCAGCATCCAGTATTGCGCACAGTTGCTCGAAGTCAGCCGCAGACTCCTGATCGAGATAGTCTGTCAGTACCGGGGCCTGCTCAAGCAGTTTGCGCGTACCCTCGTCCTTGGAGTCCAGGATACGCAGAGGATTTGATTCCAGCCTGCGCAGGCTGTCTTCATCAAGCTGTTCAGAATGCCTGCTAAGATATTCCACCAGTGCATCGCGGTAACGTGCACGCGCTTCGTTGCTACCCAGTGAGTTCAGCTGCAGCGTTACAGACCGGTCCAGGCCCAGTTGACGCCACAAAGCGGCACTCATGAGAATAATTTCAGCATCAATATCCGGTCCGGCCATACCAAAAGCTTCAACACCTACTTGGTGGAACTGGCGATAACGACCTTTTTGTGGTTTTTCGTAACGAAACATGGGTCCCTGATACCAGAGACGCTGCGTCTGATTGTACAGGAGGCCATGCTCTTCACCGGCACGAACACAACATGCCGTCCCCTCTGGCCGCAATGTCAGACTCTCGCCATTGCGATCTTCAAAGGTATACATTTCTTTCTCAACAATATCGGTTACTTCACCTATTGAGCGCTTGAACAGATCAGTTTGCTCTACCACCGGCATGCGAATTTCAGCATAGCCATAGCTACCAAGTACATTTTTTACAGTGCTTTCAAGGTACTGCCAAACCGGTGTCTGGTCCGGCAGGATGTCATTCATGCCGCGAATGGCTTTAATTTTGCTCAAAACGTCAGCTTTCCTGTTTCGATGAGAATATGTGGGAACTTTTAAAGAGGTAGACTAAAACGGGCGACATTGTCCTTGCTCAACACGGCAAGATCAATGGACTCCCCTTCATAGCTGATCATACGTACGGCATTGACCTTACCGATAACCACAGCCAACGTGGAGTCGCTCTGGAAATTGAGCGACTGGCCTGCCTGCGCCACACCGTTGAACAACGTGCGCCCACCAACCTCACGAATGCTGATCCAGCAGTCATCGCTGAATGCCACTTCGAGACCGTTGGAAACCGACGTAGCAGGAGTAGACTCCCGCTCCTGCTCAGCCGCAGAGGACGCCGCCTCTTGCTCGTCCTGCAATTGTTCGATCTGCTCTTCAGTAAGGTAGACCGGTTCTTCCTCATCGGCCGCTGCGATGGGCGCGGCAATAACGTCCTCACTCTTGTCTGAAGCAGACCCCTCAGGGGCAACATCATCCAACTGAGGTAAAATCAAGGTGTTTCCATCGCTGGTTTCTATTGATAAAGGCCTGTTATCCAGTGGTTCACGATCTGCTGTCGTGAGGCCCTGCTGGGTTTGCCACCACCAGACACTGGCTGCAATCAATGCCAGTACAAAAAGCCAACTGCCAATCTTGAGCAATGGACGCCCCTGATGACGACCCGGTACGGTTGAAACCGTACCGATGGCCTTAACCGCATTGGCCATTTGGACATTACCGCTTGCACGATTGTAACTGGCAACGATTGCGTCTGCGTCAAGCCTGAGAAACTTGGCATAGGAACGTATATAGCCACGCGAGAAAACGGGGTCAGAGAGGTACTGCAGGTCCCCCTTTTCAATCGCTTGTACAACCGCCTTGGATAAATTCAGCTGCCTGCATACCTGTTCAACACTCAGCCCTTGCTGCTCACGGGCCTGAGTAAACTGAACTGCTGGAAAATCGCTGCTTGTGCTTTCGGACCGGGCTTCTTCGCTCACTGAGCTGTCTCCTCATAAAGCCGATATTCTTGCGACTTCGGGTACAAATTCTTGAGCAGCAGCGCATAGGTTGCAGCACGGGACACATTACGCTCTGCGCGAGCCAACCGTATCCCCAACCAAAGACTTCTGGAGCTGTGCTCTGTACGCTGCTGATCAACCAGTTCACGAAAACGTTCAAACAGACGATTGGATGCTGCATTCTCGCCCTTATCCAGCAACAACCCAGACAGCTCGACCAACGCAACCGGCCGGTTACCATTAATTGCCAGAGAGCGCCTGAAGGCCTCTTCCGCTTTCTCAGGTGAATCGATCAAAAGGTAACATCGGCCCAGATTCTCGAATGCCTGCGCACGCTGCTGATAAAAAGGATCAGTGGTTGCCTGGTTAAGCTGCTCACATGCCTCTCCATAACGCTGCTGCGAGAACAGGAAGGCTCCGTAGTTGTTATGAATCATGGCGGAGGTTCTGTCAGCCGACATCGCCTTGCGGAAATATTCTTCAGCGAGCTCGAATTCCTGCTCGGTCTGAAAAATCAGCGCCATTGCGTTATAGGCCGGGGCATAGCCGGAATCGATTGCTATGGCACGCTGAACCGACGTTTTGGCATTGACGGTATTGCCCGCCTGAAGATACTGCAGACCAAGATTGGTATAGGCCTCCAGTGCATCCTGAGGTGAATTGGCAGCATTGCCGGAACCGGTGGTCTGGCTCGCGCAGCCAGCCATCAGCGTTACTGCAAGCAGCAACATCAACACACCGGATCGTTTCACTCTACCCCCTTATAACCTTTGACTCTTTACGTGAACAGGCTCTTCTTGTACCACAGGAATATACTTTTGGCTACGCCGGGTACGGTCTTCAACCTGACCCACAAGCTGCCCACAAGCTGCATCCACATCATCGCCACGGGTACGCCTTACCGTCGTAATGATCGAAGCTTTCAGCATAATATCCTTGAAGCGCTGAATCGCCCCTTCCGATGGGCGACGATAATCAGAATTGGGGAAAGGGTTGAACGGAATGAGGTTCAACTTACAGGGCACCTGGCGCAGCACCTTAACCAGCTCCCGCGCGTGCTCAGGCTGATCATTAACACCCTCAATAAGAGTGTACTCGACCGTAATCACACGCTTGTCATTCAATCCCTCAAGATAACGATTGCAGGCGGCGATCAGCTCTTCAATTGGATAACGCTTGTTGATTGGAACCAGTTCGTTACGCAATGCATTGTTTGGTGCGTGCAGTGAAATTGCCAATGATACGTCGCTGACTTCACGCAGCTTGTCCAGAGCCGGCACCACCCCCGCCGTACTCAGCGTCACCCGACGCTTGGACAGCCCGTAGGCATTGTCATCCATCATCAATTGAGTCGCATCAACAACATTGTCGAAGTTCATAAGCGGCTCACCCATACCCATCAACACCACGTTGCTGACCCGGCGTTCTGACGGATCAAACGGGCCATAGGCACGGATAGCCACACGGAGCTGAGCAATAATTTCAGCCGTTGACAGGTTACGGTTGAAACCCTGCTTGCCGGTCGAACAGAAACTGCAATCAAGTGAGCACCCGACCTGTGATGACACACACAGCGTACGTCGGTCGCCATCAGGTATGAGTACCATTTCGATCGCCGAACCACCATCCATCCGAATGACCCATTTGCGGGTCCCGTCTTTGGACACCTTGTCCAACAGGATCTCAGGCTCGCGAATTTCAGCCATTTCAGCCAATCGAGCACGCAACGCCTTGCTGATATTGGTCATCTCATCGAAGCTGGATGCGCCCTGCTGATGCAGCCATTTAAGTACCTGAGTGGCACGAAAACGCTTTTCGCCCATCTGCTCAAAAAAGTCTTCCAGCTTGGTGGGCGACAGTCCCAGCAGATTGATCTTGGTGGGGGACTCGGACATCGGATGTTTACTCATCTTTGGGGTAACAGGCTGCCCGGACGGGCAGCCCGAAGGGTCTATCAGGCGCCGAAGAAATAGGCGATTTCGCGCTCGGCAGAAGAGGCAGAGTCGGAACCGTGTACCGCATTGGCATCAATGGACTCGGCGAAGTCACGGCGAATGGTGCCCTCAGCCGCTTCTTTCGGGTTAGTCGCACCCATCAGTTCGCGATTCAGAGCAATTGCATTCTCGCCTTCCAGCACCTGAACAACAACCGGACCGGAAGTCATGAAGGCAACCAGGTCAGCAAAGAACGGACGCTCTTTATGCTCAGCGTAGAAGCCTTCAGCGTCTTGCTTGCTCAGCTGCTTCATCTGCATGGCGACAATTTTCAGATCAGCTTTCTCAAAACGGCTAACGATTTCGCCAATTACGTTTTTTGCCACTGCGTCCGGTTTGATGATGGAAAGTGTGCGTTCAACTGCCATAGGTAACATCCCCAATCTATAGTACTAAGGTCAATAAGGCGCAACATTATACGCAAAGCACCTCTTACTGAACAGCAGCGACTCTCAAAGCTGTCAATCCATTTCCTCGATCCAGGCCATCTGGATCGCTTCGAGGATTTTTTCGCCACAGTGATCAGGATCATCATCAAACTCATCGAGTTCCATCACCCGACTATAAAGGTCGGGGAAACTGATTCTCAGCGGATCCTGTTCCGGAAAGCGCTCAACCAGCTCTATGGCAATATCGTTTACATCCGTCCACTTGAGACCCATAACTCACCTCAGTGCTGTTCTGACACCTGATTAATGGTGTACTTGGGAATTTCAACTACCAGATCCATACTATCCACAACCGCCTGACAACTGAGACGCGACTCCGGCTCAAGCCCCCAGGCCTTGTCGAGCATGTCATCTTCGAGCTCATCCGCCTCATTAAGAGAATCAAAGCCTTCGCGTACAATGACATGACAGGTGGTACAGGCGCAGGATTTTTCGCAGGCATGTTCAATTTCGATGCCGTTGGCCAGTGCCAGATCACAGATTGTGATGCCGCCTTCTGTCTCTATGACCTTGCCTTCAGGGCACAATTCCTCATGCGGAAGAAAGATTACCTGTGGCATCAGCGGGTCTCCTTATCGATTTCATCAATGGTATGGCCGGACAGGGCACGGGAAATGCTCTGGTCCATCCGACGTGAAGCGAAGAAGTCACTGGCCTTGGCCAACTGCTCAACCCCCGCTTCGATGCGACGGTAATCAGCCTCTGCAACCAGTCGCTCAAGCGTTGCAATTTCGGACTGCAGCATGGAGACTTCAGCCTCATTCAGGAGGCCTCCATCCTGCGACATGGCCGCCCTCAGTGCAGCAATAATACGCTCGGCCTCAACCTGCTGCTCTCGCAGATTTCGAGCCTCAAGATCTTCTGCCGCATGACTGTAGGACTCCTTCAGCATACGTGCAATTTCGTCATCGCTCAGGCCATAGGACGGCTTCACCTGAATACTGCTGACCACACCTGTTGAAAGCTCCTGTGCGGACACATTGAGCAAACCGTCGGCATCAACCTGAAAAGTCACACGAATTTTGGCTGCACCCGCGGCCATCGGCGGAATATCGCGCAGAACAAAGCGTGCCAGTGAACGGCAGTCACTGACCAGTTCACGCTCGCCCTGAAGCACGTGGATCGCCATTGCGGTCTGACCATCCTGATAGGTGGTGAACTCCTGCGCCCTTGCAACCGGGATCGCCGTATTACGGTGTACAATCTTTTCAACCAGCCCGCCCATGGTTTCAAGTCCGAGGGACAGGGGAATGACATCCAGCAGCAGCATGTCACTGTCAGGCTTGTTGCCAACCAGCACATCCGCCTGCAGCGCCGCTCCGATCGCCACCACACGATCCGGATCTATATCAATATGTGGCGCTCGACCAAAGAATTCTCCCACCGCATCGCGTACACGCGGTACGCGGGTTGAGCCGCCCACCATGACAACTTCAGCGATATCAGCCTTATCTATGCCTGCATCCTTCAATGTACGTCGACAGGTACGCAGGGTACGGCTCACAAGCGGTTCGATCAGCTCATCAAACTGGGCACGGGAAACATGCACCTCCACCTCCCGACCACCGGCCGAAAGAGTCTCAGTCACCTCAGCCTCATCCGTAAGGCGCTCTTTTATGCGTCGCGCAAGGGCTGAAACGCTGCGTGCCGATGACGCATCCAGCTGCTCAGCCAAACCACTCTGCTGCAACAGGTGTTCCGCCAGCATGCGGTCGAAATCATCACCACCCAGCGCCGTATCGCCACCGGTAGCCAACACTTCAAACACTCCACGGTTCAGTCGCAGAATGGAGATATCAAAGGTTCCACCGCCCAGATCATAGACGGCGATCACGCCCTCATCTTCCTGATCCAGACCATAAGCAACCGCTGCAGCCGTCGGTTCGTTCAACAGGCGAAGCACCTTAAGTCCGGCAAGCTGCGCCGCATCCTTCGTTGCCTGACGCTGAGCATCATCAAAATAGGCAGGGACCGTAATAACGGCACCTTCCAACTCACCACCCAGCGCTGCACGCGCACGCTCAGCCAGTTCAGACAATATATCAGCCGAGACCTCTACCGGGCTCTTGTTCCCGGCCGCCGTTTGCAGATAGGGCATGCCAGAATCGGACGCGACCAGATGATACGGCATTTCGTCACCCAGCCCTTTCATCGCCTCTACGCCACGCCCCATCAGGCGCTTGACTGAACTGATGGTATTGTGTGGATCCTGGGCGGCACCTGCCAGCGCTCCAGCACCTACCAGAGGAGCCTCGCCGGCGCGATAGCGCACAACTGAGGGCAACAGATGTACCCCCAGCGCATCCGCCAGGGTAACAGCAGCCCCACTGCGCACCGATGCTACCAGTGAGTTCGTCGTACCCAGATCAATTCCGACCGCCAGCTTGCGCGCGTGCGGCTCCGGACTCTGTCCGGGTTCAGCTATTTGCAGTAGTGCCATAGTGCTTCCGTTAGTCTTCGAACAGTCTGTCTTCGAGCGCTGCGACTTCCGTCTGCAGCTTGGACATGAATTGCATCTTGCGCACCTGTAGCTCCGCCTGCTCCAGCGACTGGGCTTCCCAGGCACGAGCAAAGCCGGACTCCAGCGAGCGCAGCTCAGCTTCTACCAACGCCGTCAAACGCTCCAACTCCGCCTCGGGGTCACTGCATTCAGGCGCTTCAGCTACCTGCTCACGCAGCTCCATCTGTTCCATGAGAAACATGGGATCGAGCTGTACGCGTGAATCATGCAGTGTATCGATACCCTGGAGGGATAATAGATACTGCGCTCGCCGCAACGGTGACTTGAGAGTAGAGAGGGCTTCATTCAGATAGGCAGTATACTGAACCGCAAGACGCTGCTCTCGGTCAGACTGATGTGAATGTCTGTCAGGATGAAGCTGCTTTTGCAGCTCCCTGTAACGCGAGGAGAGTTCGGCCTGATCGATATCAAAACCGACCGGCAGGCCGAGAAATTCAAAATAGTTGCGCGTGATATCCATCAACCGACCTCAATAACCCCGAACGGGTCAGATGTTGAAGCTTTCACCGCAACCACATTCACTTCGTACGTTCGGGTTGTTGAACTTGAACCCTTCGTTGAGCCCTTCTCGAACAAAGTCCAGCTCAGTACCGTCAAGGTAAGTCAGGCTTTTGGGGTCAATCATTACCTTCACTCCACCGAACTCAAACACCTCATCTTCAGGCTCGCCGGAATCAACAAATTCCAGCACATAAGCCATGCCGGAGCAGCCCGAGGTTCTGACGCCAAGGCGTATACCTTCCCCGTGGCCTCGCTGTTCCAGGTAGCGCGCGACATGGTCAACCGCGGCCTGTGTCATGCTAATCGCCATAATCACCCCAGTAACGGGGGCACCAGCCCCCGCTTTCACTCACTTCTGCTGTTTCTTGCGGTAGTCTTCTACTGCAGCCTTGATCGCATCTTCGGCCAGAACCGAGCAGTGGATCTTCACCGGCGGCAATGCCAGCTCTTCGGCAATACGAGAGTTTTTCAGCTCGGATGCCTGATCCAGTGTCATCCCCTTGACCCACTCGGTCACCAGAGAACTGGATGCAATGGCTGACCCGCAGCCGTAGGTCTTGAAGCGTGCATCTTCAATTACACCCTCGTCACTGACCTTGATCTGCAGTCGCATTACGTCACCACACGCCGGGGCACCAACCATACCGGTACCTACATGCGGGTCATCGGCGTCCATTTTACCGACATTGCGCGGATTTTCGTAATGATCAATTACCTGTTCGCTGTAAGCCATGATAAACCTCCAAAAACTTTAGCGGTGTTAGTGGTGAACCCACTCAACCTTGCTCAAATCGACGCCGTCTTTATACATATCCCACAGCGGCGACAGTTCACGCAGTTTTTCCACTGCGTGACGGCATTGTTCAACTGCATAATCCACCTCTTCTTCAGTGGTGAATCGACCCAGCGAGAAACGGATGGAGCTGTGTGCCAGCTCATCATTCAACCCCAGTGCACGCAGCACATAGGACGGTTCAAGGCTTGCTGAGGTACAGGCAGAGCCTGAGGAAACCGCCAGATCCTTTATCGACATCAGCAGCGACTCGCCTTCCACGAAGGCAAAGCTGATATTCAGGATTCCCGGTACGCGCTGCTCGGTGGAGCCGTTAACGTGAACCTCTTCCATATTCTGCACACCATCCCAAAGACGTGCGCGCAGTGTTTCAAGCCGGGCAGTTTCAGCCGCCATCTCTTCACCTGCGATACGGAAAGCCTCACCCATCCCTACAATCTGATGGGTCGGCAAGGTACCGGAACGCATGCCACGCTCGTGACCACCGCCATGAATCTGTGCTTCGATGCGTACACGCGGCTTGCGGCGTACATAAAGAGCACCAACACCCTTGGGGCCATAAATCTTGTGTGCGCAGACCGACAGCAGATCCACCTTTAGCTCGTTGAGATTGATTGGCAGTTTGCCAGCGCTCTGAGCCGCGTCGACGTGGAAGAGAACACCCTTTTCACGGGTAATCTCGCCGATGGCCGCGATATCGGTAATGGTGCCGATTTCATTATTCACGTGCATCAGGGACACCAGAATAGTGTCATCGCGCAGCGCTTCGGAAACCTGGCGCGGACTGATAATACCGTTGCTGTCCGGTTCCAGATATGTCACCTCAAAACCTTCACGTTCCAGCTGACGGCAGGGGTCAAGCACCGCCTTGTGCTCAATTTTCGAGGTGATGATATGTTTACCCTTCTTGTTATAGAAGTGGGCAACACCCTTGATTGCAAGGTTGTCAGACTCGGTGGCACCGGATGTCCAAACAATTTCACGCGGGTCCGCACCCAGCAGATCAGCCACCTGACGACGCGCATTTTCCACCGCTTCTTCAGCTTTCCAGCCGAACAGGTGGGAACGGGACGCCGGGTTACCAAAGTTCCCGTCCAGTGTCAGACACTCGGTCATCTTCTGAGCCACGCGCGGATCAACCGGTGTGGTTGCAGCGTAATCAAGGTAGATCGGCAGTTTCATCTCATCTCTCCAAAAAACTCTCACACAGCGGCTTTGTGGCGCGCTGATTGTTCGGTAGTACTGGCGATCAGCCGCTGCTGACGATCTGCCACCTGTTGGACATCTCGTCGTGCAACCAGATCAGCCAGACTGATGCTACTCAGAAAGCCGTGAATCTGATCACTCAGGTCGCACCAGAGATGATGCGTCAGGCATACTTCACCACCCTGACAGCCACCGTTGTGCTGGCAGCCGGTTGCATCCACCGACTCGTTGACCGCATCGATCACTTCAGCCACATTGATCAGACCCTGCTCTCGCTTGAGCTGATATCCTCCACCAGGCCCACGCACACTGCGCACAAGCTCGTTGCGGCGAAGCTTGGCAAACAGCTGCTCCAGATAAGACAGAGAGATTCCCTGCCGTTCGGAGATATCAGCCAGGCTGATCGGCCCCTTGCCTTCGTGCAATGCCAGATCAAGCATCGCCGTTACGGCGTAACGCCCTTTAGTTGTCAATCGCATAATTATCCCTCACACCCACTCTTGCGAGTCTGTGGGTATTATGCAAATCCCTACTAAATTAGTCAACTATTTGTCCGACATGTTCACCGGGTCTTTGCGCTCCGCTGCAGGACGCAACGTTTCAGGCTCATCCACCGCGGCTTCAAAATCTTCCGACTTCAGCTCAGGCAGCTCCTCGTTGCAATAGCCCGGCTTGAGCTCACACAGCGCCTTACCCATGGTTTCAACCTTGTGATCCATCGCCTGCATGTGATCCAGCAGACAACGAATGGCATGTGCCACCGGATCAGACACTTCACGGGAAACCGCATAGGCATCAAACCCAACCTTATCTGCCATTTGGCGCCGTTTTTGCTCTTCAGGAGAGTCTTCATCGGGGTGGCGTCGAATCACGCGCCCGGGAATACCGACCACTGTGGCATCCGCTGGCACGTCACGCGTAACTACGGCATTGGAGCCAACACGCGCACCCTCGCCGACCATAATGGGACCCAGCACCTTCGCACCTGCACCGCATACCACGTTATTTCCAAGCGTGGGATGGCGCTTCCCCTTATTCCAGGTGGTGCCGCCCAGAGTCACGCCATGATAGAGCGTTACATCATCACCAATCTCGGCGGTTTCCCCGATCACAACCCCCATGCCGTGATCGATGAAAAAACGCCGCCCAATGGTCGCACCTGGATGAATTTCAATACCTGTCAGCCAACGCGCAAGATTGGAAATCATTCGCGCCAGCCATTTCAAGCCCTTGTGCCAGAACCAGTTGGCAATACGGTGAAACCAGATTGCGTGCAGTCCAGGGTAGGCCGTCAACACCTCGAAGGCATTACGTGCAGCAGGATCCCGGTGAAATACCGAGCGAATATCTTCACGAACCTGATCAAACATCGGATTTGTCCTTTTTCACTTGCCCCGAACGGCGCTCGATGGCCGTAAGGATACCGCGTAATACATTCACTTCGACTTTATCCGGCACAGCACGTTGAAGCAGACGTCGCAAGCGGGGCATCAACTGACGCGGGTTATTCGGATCAAGAAACTCAATCTCCACCAACGTACGCTCAAGGTGTTCAAACATCAGTTCCAGCTCACGCTGCTCTGCCAGCTCTATATCCCAGTCAGTCCCCCACTGGGGTCGAGCCGCCTGTTGATCGGCCACTTGTGCCATTCGCAACTCGTAGGTAATAACCTGTACAGCCGCTGCAATATTGAGCGAGCTAAAACTTTCAACAGCCGGGATATGTACATGGTGGTGACAACGCTGCAGTTCCTCGTTGGTCAATCCCCGGTCTTCGCGGCCAAACAGAATGGCAACACGCGCCTTACCTTCGAGCGGAGTCGCGATGGCAGCCAGCTCGCGAGGATTTACCAGCGGCCAGGGAATATGACGCTCACGTGCACTGGTACCGAAAATCAGCCCACAATCCGCCAATGCCTCATCCAGGGTAGACACCACGCGGGCCTTCTCAAGGATATCGGTCGCACCCGAGGCTCTGGCATCGGCATCAGGATGTGGAAAGCTCTTGGGCTCTACCAGACAAAGATCACTGACACCCATATTCTTCATCGCTCGCGCGACACCACCGATATTACCGGGATGGGTTGTGTTAACCAGTACGATTCTGATGTGATCAGACATAGGGAGGCACGCCGTTAAAAGCTGGCTATTCTATCAGAACATCACCGAGTTGCAGACCACCTGTTCAGCGCAGGCTCCGACTAAGCTACAATAGGACTTTGACAACCACGAAGACCGGAAACCGACACTGATGCAACCGATGGTTAATATAGCACTGCGGGCAGCACGACTCGCAGGCGAACAGATTTCCCGCACCCTCGAACGCCTTGACCTGATCAAGTCCGAACAGGCCGATGTTGCTGAGTTCATCAGTGATCTGTGCCAGCAGGCTGAACGCACGATTACCAACACCATTCAAAAGGCGTACCCGCACCACAGCCTGATCGGTGAGTATACGGGTCAACATGCGCCGATTGGTGAAGGCCCAGGCCACTGCGAATGGCATATCAGCCCGATTGACAGCCTGACCAACTTCTCCAACGCCCTGCCAATGTTCGCGCTCAGCATCACCGGTTTCGTCAACGGCAAGGCTGAACACTGCGTGGTACTCAACCCCATGTTTGGCGAAGAGTTCACCGCAAGCCGCGGCAAGGGCGCACAGCTGAACGGCAAGCGCCTGCGAGTAAGCAACCGCACTTCACTGGAAGGCGCCATCATCGGTACCGGCTATCACGCACGCAAGAGCGACAAGCCCTGGCTGGAATCTCATGTTCGAATGATGCAGGAAATCATGCAAGCAGGCGCAACTCTCCACAACAGCGGATCTCCTGTACTTAGCCTGGCCTACACGGCAGCAGGACGGCTGGATGGGTTCTACCAGATCGGTCTCAGCCCTTCAGAGCTGTCGGCAGGACTGCTGCTGATCCGTGAGGCTGGCGGCCTGGTCGGCGACTTCTCTGGGGGCAACAGCTACAGCGAACGCGGCAACCTGGTCACGGCCAACTCCAAGATTCTCAAGGCCTTGCTACGCACACTGCACCCGGCCACTGCCGAAGGGTTACGCTGATTCATTCAGCTCGCTCCTGATCGAGCTTGCTTTAAGCCAAAAAAAACCGCATCCAGGGATGCGGTTTTTTTTCAGCTGCAGATCAGTGAATCTCAGGCATCGAACGGATCACGCAGTACGATGGTCTCGTTACGGTCAGGGCCGGTCGAGATAATATCGATCGGCGCTTCAATCAGCTGCTCAAGACGGGCGATGTATGCCCGCGCATTAGCCGGCAACTCTTCCAGTGTACGTGCACCAAGGGTCGACTCCTGCCAGCCCGGCACGGTCTCGTAAACCGGCTGAATCTGCTCATAGTCTTCACTGCCGTTAAGCGAAGTCACACTGTTGCCGTTACTGTCACGGTAGCCCGTACAGATATTGATCTCTTCAAGACCATCCAGCACATCCAGCTTGGTCAGACAGATACCGGAAACCGAGTTGATCTGAATAGCGTGCTGCAGTGCCACCGCATCAAACCAGCCACAGCGACGAGCACGCCCCGTGGTTGAGCCAAACTCGTGACCGCGCTCAGCCAACCGCTGCCCCACACCACAATGCAGCTCGGTCGGGAAAGGCCCGCCACCAACGCGCGTGGTGTAGGCCTTGGTGATACCCAGAATATAGTCCAGATACAGAGGACCAAAGCCGCTTCCGGTCGAAGTGCCGCCTGCAGTGGTGTTGGACGATGTCACGTAAGGATAGGTGCCGTGATCAATATCCAGCAAGGAGCCCTGTGCGCCCTCAAACATGATGCTCGCACCCTGTTTGCGCAACTGATGCAGCTTGGCCGTCACATCCGTCATCATCGGCACCAGCGTCTTGGCCATTTCCATGGCTTCATCAAACGTTTGCTGGAAATCGACGGCATCTACCTTGTAGTAGTTCTGCAGCACGAAGTTATGGTACTCCAGCACTTCCCGCAGTTTGGTGGCGAAACGCTCAGGATCGGCCATATCACCCAAGCGCAGACCACGCCGGGAGACCTTGTCTTCGTATGCCGGGCCGATACCACGACCAGTAGTACCGATCTTGGCATTGCCGCGCGCCAACTCACGCGCCTGATCCAGCGCAACGTGGTAGGGCAAAATCAACGGACAGGCCGGACTCAGCTGCAGACGCTCACGCACCGGCACACCACGCCCTTCCAGCTCAGCAATTTCCTTCAGCAAAGCCTCCGGTGACAGCACCACTCCGTTGCCGATCAGACAAAGTACATTTTGACGCAGAATACCGGATGGAATCAGGTGCAGGACTGTCTTTTCACCATCAATCACCAGTGTATGGCCTGCGTTATGACCTCCCTGGAAGCGGACTACGGCAGCGACCTGCTCGGTCAGTAGATCAACGATCTTACCCTTGCCTTCATCACCCCACTGGGTGCCCAGAACAACGACGTTTTTACCCATTGCTGTCTCGAATGCTCGTTAGATATCAGAAAAAAATGCGCTCAAAGGTCGATAACGACCCAGTCACCACCCTTTGGAACCAGCTGCCGCCGGAAGCGACTGGGTTCGGAAATCTCACCATCCAGCTGCTGTACAACTCGCTCACCGGAGGTACGCAGCAGACGAATCGCCTGTTGCAACGTCTGATCCTCACCTGCGGGAGCCAGCACAGCGTTGGTGTTGGCAGCAGGCCGGGAAGCAGACAGGTCAATCAAAGTTTTCAGGTCAGCACTGAAGCCGGTTGCCGGGCGGGCACGGCCAAAATCACGACCGATGTTGTCATAACGTCCACCCTTGGCAAGCGCCTGACCATAGCTGGGAGTATATGCCGCGAACACCACACCTGTGTGGTAGTGGTAGCCGCGCAACTCACTCAGATCAAAATAGGTTGATACACCCTCACAGCGCAGCACAACGCGTTGCGCCAATGCGTCCAGCGCATCAACTGCACGCACAAGCTCAACATCGCTGGCAAACAAGTCACGCGCACGCGCCAAGACATCCACCGAGCCATTCAAGCGAGGCAACGTCTGTAACCAGGTAGTTGAGCGATCATCCAGCCCGAGTGCGGCAACAAACCGATCAATTTCAGGCAGTGCCTTGCGCTGCAGCATATCCTGATAGTCAGCCTGCTGCTGTTGATTCAACTGACACAGCTGCATCAGCCGACTGAATACCGCTACATGACCCAGGTCCAGGCTGATTGGCCCGGCAACACCTACCGCCGACAGCGTTTCCAGCATCAGTGCAATCACCTCAACATCACTGTCGGGGCCCGCATGGCCGTAAAGCTCCGCACCCAGCTGGACCGGGTTGCGAGAAGCCAGCATATTGGTGGGATGAGTGTGCAGTACCGAGCCACAGTAGCAGAGGCGGCTAGGGCCTTCCGTACGAAGACGGTGGGCATCAATGCGTGCTACCTGGGGTGTCATGTCAGCGCGTACGCCCAGTGTATGCCCACTGATACCATCGGTGACCTTGAAGGTATTGAGATCCAGATCATGCCCTACGCCAGTCAGCAGGGACTCCAGATGCTCTGCAATGGGCGGCATGACCAGCTCGTAACCCCAGCTATCATAAAGATCCAGCACTTTGCGCCGCATCAGCTCCACCTGCCGCGCCTGTGGCGGCAGCAGCTCCATAATTCCGTCGGGCAGCAACCAGCGATCTGCCAAGGCCATGCATTACTCCGCTGTCATCAGTTGATCTGAATCACAAAAAAACCGGGCACAAACCCGGTTGTTCAACTATACCATGAAACCGGGTGCCAAAGGCACCCGGTTTTGGGCAACAGTCACTTTACCTTATTGGTTTCCGGTCGCACTGTTCAGATAACGGAAGAATTCGCTCTTCGGATCCAGCACGAACAGGTCACCTGCTCCAGAGAAAGCCTCACGGTAGGCATTGAGGCTACGGTAAAAGCCGTAGAACTCAGCATCACGATTAAACGCCTCAGCATAGATTCCCGCTGCCTCGGCATCACCTTCGCCGCGCACAATTTCGGCTTCACGGAAAGCATCCGCCAGGATCACCGTACGCTGACGATCCGCATCAGCACGAATACCCTCGGCAAGCTCCTTACCGCGTGAGCGCAACTCTCGCGCCAAACGCAGACGCTCGGTCCGCATACGCTCATATACGGAGGAAGAAACTTCCTGCGGCAGCTCGATACGCTTGACACGCACATCGATGACTTCGATACCGAGCTCATTCTGCGCCAGCTGGCTCAGTGCACGAATGACCGCACCCATCACCTCTTCACGAGCACCTGAAACCACCTCGGTCAACGTGCGCTCACCGAACTGGTTACGAAGACTGGTTTCGATGCGGCTTGAAAGCAGATCAGCCGCCCGGAACTCGTCACCGGATGTCGCGGTATAGTATTTCTCTACATTATCAATGCGCCACTTGACGAAGGAATCCACGATAAGACGTTTTTTCTCCAGCGTCAGGAACGCCTGTGGACGTGCATCCAACGTCATGATGCGCCCTTCGAACTTGCGAATGGTGTTCACGAACGGAATTTTGAAATGCAGGCCCGGCTTGATATCAGCCTCAACCACCTCACCAAAGCGCAGCTTAATTGCCCGCTCGGTTTCCTTGATGATGTAAACGGACTTGGAGCCCACCATGACGACCAGCAGAAGGGCGATCAGCCCAAACAATGTTGTTGGTTTCATTAGCGCCCCTCCCTCAGGCCAGAGGTTGTCTGAGCACGCTGACGCGCCTCTTGCAGTACCTGCTCAGCCAGCTGATTCAGGGTATTTTCATCCAACCTGACTGGCCTTCCAGACGTATCGCGCAACGGCTGCTGCTCCGTCAAGCGATCCAGTGGCAGGTACATCATGTTATTACCCCCTTCCACATCGACCATCACCTTACCGGTACGGCTCAGCACATCCTGCAAGGTATCGATGTACAGACGCTCACGCGTTACCTCTGGCGCCTTGGTGTACTCGGTCAGAAGTGCCGTGAAGCGACTGGCTTCACCCGTTGCCTTGGCAACAACCTCCTCACGGTAGGCATTGGATTCTTCCATCAAACGCTGCGCCTGACCCCTTGCCTCAGGAATAATACCGTTGGCATAGGCCTGAGCTTCGTTGATTACACGCTGTTCGTCTTCTCGCGCCTTGATCACATCATCAAACGCATCCTGCACCTGGCGAGGTGCCTGAGCATTCTTGATGTTAACCTTGGAGATCTGCAGACCCGTCGAATAATCTTCCATGTAGCGCTGCAAGCGCGCCTGCACCTGCAGGGCGAGGGTGTCACGCCCTTCCGTCAGAATACCGTGCATCTCGGAAGTACCGACCACATGACGCAGCGCCGACTCCGAAGACTGTGCCAGACTGTCGCTCGGGTCACGAATCTTGAGAATGTACATGACCGGGTCCGCCACCACATACTGAACGGTCATATCGACATCAACGATATTTTCATCTTCAGTCAGCATCAACGAGCGATGGTCATAGGAACGGATACGGGTGGTATTCACCTTGGTAACATCATCGATCAGCGGCGGATTCCACTGCAGACCCGGCTGTACCGTGTCGTGGTATTTGCCAAGACGCAGCACGATACCACGCTCCTGCTGGTCGACGGTGTAGAACCCCATACCCGCCCAAAACAGGGCTGCCAGTACGATGATGACAACAAAGAAGCCGCCACCTGCAGCCTTGCTCGGCCCCTTGCCCGAACCGCCACCGGAGCCACCTTTCTTCTTGCCGCCCCCAAAGATACCGCCCAGGCGATCCTGCAGCTTGCGCAGCGCCTCATCGAGATCAGGCGGACCCTGATCATTGCCACCACCACGCTTGCCGCGATTATCACCGCCGCCACTCCAGGGGTCATGGTTATTGCCATTCCCGCCGGGCTCATTCCAGGCCATAGTGCTCTCCGTACTAAACCGCTTGATTAACTGTATTGGATATCATTGTCGCCGCAACCGACCCGCTTAGTCGACCCCTTGCGGCAGGTATTGTTCCTGATCAATCCCCAGACGACTGAGTATCCGTCTGAAATCTTTCACCTGCAGCCTTACCTCCAGCTGCATCTGGCCGCTGTCATCCACCTCTTCAGTAACCACTGCGCCCTGCGCATACAGCTGCGAACGCAGACCTCCCTGCCTTGGAGTCAGGGTCAGCTTCTGGTGGAACATCTCTTCACCCAGGCGTTCGCTGATTGCCGCCAGCAACAGGTCAATACCTTCACCGCTGACCGCCGACACCCACACCCGCCAAGGCACGCCGTTCTCGTCTCGGTCTATGCGCGGCTGCGCATCCGGCAATTGATCAATCTTGTTGTACACCTGTAGTACGGGGACTTCTGCCGCACCGATCTCTTCCAGCACCGCTTCAACCTGCTCAATGTGACCCAGGCGCTCTTCGTCATAGCTATCGATCACGTGCAGCAGAAGACCCGCTTCAGTGGTTTCCTGCAAGGTAGCACGAAAAGCCTCGACCAGCTTGTGCGGCAAGTGACGAATGAATCCCACCGTATCCGCCAGAATAGCCGACCCCACATCAGCCAGCTCAATCTTGCGCAGCGTTGGGTCCAGCGTTGCGAACAGCTGATCAGCCGCATAGACACTGGCCGTAGTTAGACGATTAAACAGGGTAGACTTGCCAGCGTTGGTATACCCCACCAGAGAGATGGTGGGTATTTCCGAGCGTTTTCGTGCCCGCCGCCCCTGCTCACGCTGCTTGCGCACCCTTTCCAGTCGCTTGAGAATGGACTTGATGCGAACGCGTAACAGACGACGGTCGGTTTCGAGCTGGGTTTCACCAGGACCACGCAGGCCGATACCGCCCTTCTGTCGCTCCAGGTGAGTCCAGCCGCGTACTAATCGGGTGGACATGTGCTCGAGCTGAGCCAGCTCAACCTGAAGCTTACCTTCATGGGTGCGCGCACGCTGGGCAAAAATATCCAGAATCAGGCCGGTGCGGTCCAGCACACGACACTGCAGCTCACGCTCCAGATTGCGCTCCTGTGCCGGGCTCAAGGAATGATTGAAGATCACCAGCTCGGCTTCGTGCTCACGCACGAGATTACCAAGTTCCTCCACCTTGCCTTTGCCAAGAAAGAATTTGGGACTGGGATCGGCGCGCGACCCGGTCAGAAATTCAACCGGATCGGCCCCGGCTGACAACGCCAGCTCTTCAAGTTCACGGGGGTTTTCGCGATCTGCCTCACGGGCCAGTTCGATATGGACGAGGATCGCGCGCTCGCCAGATTCAGGACGTTCGAAAAACAATTAATACCTCATTCAGCAGGCTTTTCATCAGCCACGGGCAGCTTGACCGGACGCGAAGGCACTACTGTGGAAATGGCATGTTTATAAACCATCTGACTGACGGTATTTTTCAGCAAAATCACGAACTGATCGAAAGACTCAATCTGTCCCTGCAGCTTGATGCCGTTTACCAGAAAAATGGATACCGGAACGCGTTCCTTACGCAGAACATTAAGATAAGGGTCTTGTAGTGATTGCCCTTTTGACATTGCAAACTCCTTCCAGAATGGATAGCTGTTTATGTAGTTGTAATTAATTCTATTGTTACTGACCCGGCATCATACACCTGTATGCACAGAGTTTGCGCGCGATCATACCGCAATTCATTATATAACGGCAGGGTCCGCGAGTTTCAAGGCATGGGAAACTAAATTCGACGCCTCACTGTCAAGCCAATTCACATCCGGCCAACTGCGCAACCAGGTCAATTGCCGCTTTGCCAACTGTCGCGTAGCCACTACCCCTTTGTAACGCATGGTATCGCGATCATATTCATCGCTGAACCAGGACCACATCTGTCGATAGCCAACACAACGAATTGATGGCATCCGTTCATGCAGATCACCTCGCTCCCATAGCTGCCGCACCTCCTCTTCGAAACCGGCTGCCAGCATCAGATCAAAACGCTGTTCAATTCGCTGATGCAACCTGGAGCGATCCTGCGGCATGAGCGCCAGCGGCAAAATATCAAATGGCAGCTTTGCCTCAGCCTGTTCTCGCCAGTGATCGCTGATCGGCCTGCCCGTCAATTCAAACACCTCCAGCGCCCGCTGCAGCCGCTGAGCATCGGTTGGCTTGAGTCGACGTGCACCCTCGGGATCCACCTCAGCCAGGCGCTTATGCATGGCCGGCCAGCCCAGCTCGGCAGCTTCAGCCTCAAGCCGAGCACGCAATTTCGGATCCGCCTCTGGCAGGTTGGCCAAGCCCTGCTGAAGAGCATTGAAATACAGCATGGTCCCCCCCACCAACAGCGGTATCCGCCCACGCGACTGAATATCGGCAATCTCTGCCAATGCATCCGCCCTGAACTGCGCCGCCGAGTAAGCCTCTGCCGGATCCAGAATATCCACCAGTCTGTGAGGATAGGCTCGCAGCTCATCCGGGGTGGGCTTGGCGGTACCGATATCCATATCTCGGTAGATCATGGCCGAGTCGACGCTGATCAGATCACAGGGCAATGTGTCACACAGCCTCATGGCCAGATCCGTCTTACCCGACGCAGTCGGTCCCATCACAAAAATCACCCGAGGCCGGTTCACGCTCAACTGTTGCATTATTCGCCTCGCATGAAGAGTTTATCCAGTTGCCCCAGGCTCAACTGCGTCCAGGTTGGTCGCCCATGATTGCACTGTCCACTGCGCTCGGTCTGCTCCATATCACGCAGCAGTGCATTCATCTCGGGCAGTGTCAGTTGTCGATTGGCACGTACTGCACCATGACAGGCCATTGTGGCCAAAAGTTCATTCAGATGCGCCTCAATTCGATCACTGGCTCCCACCTGGGACAGATCCGCCAGCACATCACGCAACAACAGCGCCACATCCGCCTTGGCCAAAGCTATCGGCACTTCACGAATCACCAGCGTTTCTTCACCCATACGTTCCAGCCGAAAGCCCAAACGCTCAAAATATTCGGGCTGCTCCTCTGCCAGATCCGCTTCACGACCACTGACAGCCACACTGACCGGAACCAACAGGGGCTGGCTGCGGATACGGTCCTGCTCGAACGCAAGCTTCATGCGTTCGTAAACGATGCGCTCATGTGCCGCATGCATATCCACCAACACCAGCCCCTGTGCATTCTGAGACAGAATATAGATACCGTGTAGCTGCGCCAGCGCATAGCCCAGCGGTGGCATTTCAACCCCCTGCTCGACCGCAGGCATTGCCTGTAAAGGCTGCGGTGCAACACCAGAAGGCCGGTGCAGAGCACCATAGGCACTGATCTGTTCGCGCACCTGTGGACCACTTGGGGAGCGCCCGGCATAGCCCGCAATACCAGACTGAGCTGCATGACCGACAGCCGGACCGACCGCCGCATCATTCATACCCGGCTGGAACCAGCTCGCCGGGGCCGACTGTATTGGCTCTTCGGTCGAGCCGGCAGGCGGAGGAGTATCCTGCGGACGCATGTCTGCAATTACGCGATAAAGGGTGCGGAATATGAAATCGTGTACCAGCCGGCTTTCGCGGAAACGCACCTCATGTTTGGTTGGGTGCACATTGACATCCACCAGCGCCGGATCGAGTTCCAGATACAATACGTAAGCCGGATGACGGCCGTGGTACAGCACATCCTGGTAGGCCTGGCGCACGGCATGGGTCACTACCTTGTCGCGAATAACCCTGCCATTAACGAAGAAATACTGTTGGTCAGGCTGCGCACGGGAAAAGGTTGGCAGCCCCATCCAGCCCCAAAGGCGCAATCCCGATGCTTCGGCCTGCACATCCAGTGCCACTGACTCGGCCACGAACGCCTTGCCCAGCAATTGGGACAGACGTTGCTCACGTGCCGTTTCACTGTCGGCGGCACGCAATTGATGCACTACTTTGCCATTATGGCGCAGGCTAAAACCTACCCGGTAGCAACTCAGGGCCAGCCGTTTCACAACCTCTTCCAGATGGCGGAATTCGGTTTTTTCAGTTTTCAGGAACTTGCGCCGTGCTGGTGTATTGAAAAACAGATCACGTACTTCAACCGTGGTACCGACTGGGTGTGCCGCAGGAATAATTTCTGCCAACATCTCACGCCCCTGGGCAGACACAGCCCACGCACTCTCCTGCTCTGGCGGCCTAGAGGTCAACGTAAGCCGTGATACGGAGCTGATACTGGCCAGCGCCTCGCCACGAAAGCCGAGGCTGCCTACGGCCTCCAGATCTTCAAGCATGCCAATTTTGGAGGTAGCATGCCGGCTCAGCGCCAACGGCAGGTCAGCCTTGTCGATACCGCCACCATTGTCACGCAGACGGATCAGCTTGACACCACCCTGCTCGATATCCAGATCAACTCGATCAGCCCCCGAATCCAGACTGTTTTCCAGCAACTCTTTCACTACGGATGCGGGACGTTCAACGACCTCACCAGCGGCAATCTGGTTGGCCAGCTGAGGGGAAAGAAGATGTATTCGTGTCATCAGAAACCTGAAAGGGTTAGCCGGTCGGGATACGCAATACCTGACCGATGCGGATACTGTCACTACTTAGCTGGTTAGCCTGCCGCAGGCGCTGCAGTGACACTCCATTACGCTGCGCAATGACGGAAAGAGTATCACCCGAGACCACCTTATACAGACGCTCACCACCCGCCAGCTGACTGCCGGACTGTTTTGCCCAGGCGATATAGCTGCCAGTGGGAGGTTTTTCCCAGAAATGACCTGTTATGCCACGAAAGATCGACTGCGCCATCTGCCGCTGATAGCTGGCAGTTTTCAACTTGCGCGCCTCCTCCGGGTTGGAGATGAAGCCGGTTTCAACCAGAATCGAGGGAATATCGGGTGACTTCAACACCACAAAACCGGCCTGCTCAACATGCTTTTTGTGCATGCGCGCAAAGCTGGCCATGTTGGCATGGATTCTGGACGCTACCTGATGACTGTCCTTGCGGCTGGCATTCATCGACATGTCGAGCAAAACGCTGGCCAGTACATCATCCTTGTCACCCAAACTCAGACTGCCCACACCACCGATCAAGTCGGCGCTGTTTTCACGCTGAGCCAGCCAGCGACCCATCTCACTGGTCGCACCTCGGCCAGAAAGCACCCAAACCGAAGCCCCACGGGCGCGAGGATCCTTGAAGGCATCTGCATGAATGGATACAAACAGGTCAGCGTTACTCTTGCGCGCCTTGCCTGTACGGCCACGCAAGCTGATATAGTAGTCTCCGGTACGGGTCAGTACAGCACGGTAGCCACGCTCAGCATCAATCAGGCGCTTGAGCTCCTGAGCGATCTTGATCACCACATCCTTTTCTCTGACTCCGCCAGGACCGATGGCGCCCGGGTCTTCACCGCCATGTCCAGCGTCGATGACCACGACAACATCCCGCTTGTTCTCCTCGCCCGGCACCGGTACAACGGATTTGGTGACGATCGCTTCTTCGCGCATCGCCAGATCCACCACCAATCGATGGCCATACTGTTCATTCGGTTTCAGGTCGAAGCTCTTGGGGCGCACATCACTCTTGAGATCCAGCACAATGCGCAGACCATCACCGCGGGTGCTGTGACGGATTTGACTGACCGGGCTATCTTCCAGCCCAAGATCATTCAGGGAAGCCTGCAACTGGACCTTGTCGATATCAATAACCACTCGATCAGGGCCTGACAGCGTGAACAGTTTATGTTCAACCGGGCCGCTGAGGTCAAACACCAGACGTGTGTTGTCCGGTGCCAGCCAGGCACGAACATTCTGGATTTCCTGCGCTGCCTGAGCAAGCGGCACAAGCAGCAACATCAACAACAGTGAGCTCAGTATGCGCAATGTATTCATCAACCCGTATCCGTATTGCGGATTTTCAACAGTATATCGGCAACAGCGGCCCCTTTTTGAGTATTACTCACCAGACTTAACCTGCGCCCCATGCCATCAACCGTAATCTGGATCTCAAGATCAGGCGTCGGCAGCAGCCCCGCCCCCTTTTCCGGCCATTCGATCAGGCAAAGAGCATCGTTGGCAAAATAGTCTCGGATACCCAGATACTCCAGCTCTTCCGGGTCACTCAAGCGATACAGATCAAAGTGATACACCGGGCCTGTCGGCGTTTCATAGGGCTCGACCAGTGTGTAGGTCGGGCTTTTCACTGAGCCTTGATGACCGCAGCCACGCAGTACACCACGGCTGAACGTGGTTTTCCCCATGCCCAGGTCGCCATGCAAAAAGACTACACCACCGGCATCGGCAGCCTGAGCCAGCTGTTCGCCACAGCGTACCATTTCAGCTTCATCGGCCAGAAAAAACTCCATCCCCTTGTTACCCTCAGTCAAACCCACTGAGCACACGCCTTACTCGGGTGATCAGATCAGTTGCAAGCAGCCCGCGCTCCCCCTGCTCCAGAGCACAGAGGTCAGCGGCACGCGCGTGTACATACACACCGGCACGCGCAGCATCGATGGCACTGAGCCGCTGTGCCCGCAAGGCACCGATGATACCGGAGAGCACATCCCCCATGCCACCACAGGCCATACCCGGATTACCGGCACTGCACAGGTGCATGCCATCACCATCAAAACTGAGGCTACCCGCTCCTTTCAGCACAATCGTACCACCGAGCTGCTGCTGGAGCTCACGTACTGCGTCAAAACGGTTTTGTTGCACCTGTGCGGTTTCCTGTCCCAACAGGCGCGCCGCTTCCCCCGGATGCGGGGTGAGAACCCAGTCGTGACGACCGGCCTGTAGATGTTGGCGCTGCTGTAACAGATTGAGTGCGTCCGCATCCAGAACCAGCGGCTTGCCACTGGCAAGTGCCTTTTGCAGTAATTGATCGGCCCACGCACTTTGCCCCAGGCCGGGGCCTACTACCAGCACATCAGGCCGCTCCAGCAGCGGCTGCAAGTCCTGACCCGAGTTGACCCCTGACGCCATCACCTCCGGTGCCCGGGTCAGCGCCGCGGTTACATGCTCGGGCCTTGTCGCCAGCGATACCAGCCCCGCACCACTGCGCGCAGCGGCCTCAGCTGCCATCAAAGCAGCTCCGCCCATGCCGTAATCGCCACCGATTACCAACACATGCCCAAACAGCCCCTTATGCGACGACCGTCTGCGTGGCGGCAGCAATTTGGCCAGATCGTCGCGATCGGTACGAAAAGCGCTGGGCGATATCTCCTCATACACTTCATCAGGTAACAGCAGCCCATCAAATTTAAGCTCACCACAATGGTCCACACCGGCATGGGTCAACAGCCCCTGCTTGAGGGCAATAAAGGTAACCGTCATATCTGCCCTGACCGCCACCCCCAGTACGGCACCGGTATCACTGCAGAGGCCTGAAGGAATATCCACCGACAGTACGGGCCGATGACTTCGATTGATATGTGTGATCAACTCAGCTGCTTCACCACTGACTTCACCGCTAATACCCGTCCCCAGAAGCGCATCTACCAACACTTCACCGGCCAACTCCATGCCAGGCCGCCAGCACTGCAACTGCACCCCCACCGCGTCCGCCCAGCGCCAGGCGTCCAGCGCCTCACCCTGCAAACGATCAACGTAATCTTCCGCCAGCACCAGCAGTTGAACCTGAATGCCCTGTTGCCAGGCCAGACCAGCCATAATCAAGCCGTCGCCACCATTATTCCCGGTACCACAGACGATGGTCAGACTGCGCACTCCCGGCCAGCGCCCCAACAGTTCGGCAAAGGCGGCATGACCTGCTCGCTGCATCAGCCGAAAACCGGGGACAGCGAACTGCTCTATTGCGGTTCGATCCAGGGCACGACTCTGGGCAGCCGTGTATAATGCACCGGGCAGGTCTGATCTGCTCATGATTCACGAACTCCTTTTTGTTATCAGTTCATTATAGTGGATGGACTGAGCGCCATGGCAACCGGTTCCCCATGTCTGACTATACAACCGCACAACTGCAACAGCTCAGCCTGGCCCTTAAAGAAAAGGCCCGAGAACTGGGGTTTCACGATTGCGCGATTACCCTGCCCGACGCCAGTGCCGAAAGTGAGTCCTACACGCGATGGCTTGAAGCAGGCTACCAGGCCGATATGGCGTACCTGAACGAAAACCTGGACAAGCGCTTCGATCCAACATTGCTGCTGCCAGGCACACGCCGCATCATCATGCTGCGAATGGATTATCTGCCGACAGAAGCCCCGATCACCGGCGTATTGCGCAACCCTGACAAGGCTTACATCGCCCGCTACACGCTTGGGCGCGACTATCACAAACTGATGCGCAAGCGGCTGAAGCAGCTGGGCCAGTGGTTTAACAGCCAGATAGAGGGAATCGAAGTACAGTTCAGACCCTTTGTGGACAGTGCCCCGGTGCTGGAGCGGCCACTGGCTCGCAATGCCGGGCTGGGCTGGATCGGCAAACACACTCTGCTGCTCAATCGCCATGCAGGTTCATGGTTCCTGCTGGGGGAGCTGTTCATCGACCTGCCTCTGCCTGTGGACGCACCTGAGACAGAGCAGCACTGTGGCCGCTGCCGCGCCTGTCTGGATGTCTGCCCAACAAACGCCTTTCCCGAACCTTACGTACTGGATGCCCGCCGCTGTATTTCGTATCTGACCATTGAGCACAAGGGCAGCATCCCGCACGAGCTTCGACCCCTGATGGGCAATCGTATTTTTGGCTGTGACGACTGCCAGCTGATCTGCCCCTGGAACCGCTTTGCCCGCCGCTCCAGCGAACCTGACTTTCAGCCCCGTCATGGACTCGACACGGCATCGCTGCTGGAACTGTTTCTTTGGGACGAGACCACTTTCCTGAAACGTACTGAGGGGTCGGCGATTCGCCGTACCGGTTATGAAGGCTGGCAGCGAAATCTGGCGGTTGCGCTGGGCAACAGCAATGGAGGTGACGCTGTCATGGAAGCACTGCGCAACCGCCGAGCAACAGCCTCAGAGATGCTGATCGAACATATCGACTGGGCCCTGCAGCAGCTGAGCGAACGCCATGCACCACGCTCGCTGCCGCTGCTCGATCACCCCGGCGCAGGCCGCTTGCCCGAGTAGATCGACCACAGCCCCGACATCAAAGGCGGAAGAAATGCCGACGATAGTGGCGCAGCTCTTCGATCGACTCGCGGATATCATCAAGCGCCAAATGCGCGCCCTGCTTTTTGAAGCCATCCAGAATGCCGGGCTTCCAGCGCTTGGCCAGCTCCTTGATCGTGCTCACATCAAGGTTTCGGTAATGGAAGAAAGCCTCCAGGTCAGGCATATGACGCCAGAGAAAGCGGCGATCCTGACCAATACTATTGCCGCACATGGGTGATGCACCCTTTTCACTGTATTGCAGCAGAAATGCCAGCATCTGCTGTTCCGCCTCGGCCTCGGATATAGTGCTGGCACGCACCCTGTCAGTCAGCCCGGACTGGCCATGCTGGCGGGTACACCACTCATCCATGCGCGACAATACGGCGTCTGGCTGGTGTACCGCGATCACCGGCCCCTCCGCAATCAGATTCAGATCCGCATCCGTCACGATGGCAGCCATTTCAATGATCCGGTCTGTGTCCGGATTCAGGCCGGTCATTTCCAGATCCACCCAAACCAGATTTTCCTTCAGCGCCATGCACCCTTTCTCCCCTGGCAATACTGTCAATTTTTCTCGGATTAGAATACCTTAGCACGTCAATGAATAAAGCTGTGAGCGAGTGATACCCGCAGGATGGGAAAACGCAAGGTTAATCGTCGCCAGGCTTGGCGCATCGACAAGATTCAGTCTGAACGGGCTGCCCGCGCAGAGCGTAAAGACGCCCTGATTGAAGATCAGCTGGAAGGGGGTGAACTGGGCCCTGAGCAGCATGGTCTGATCATTTCCCACTTTGGCCGCCAGGTCGATGTGGAGGCACTTGAGGGTGAGAGCAAGGGCGAGATCCTGCGTTGCCATCTGCGTACCCATCTGGGCCAACTGGTCACAGGCGACCGCGTCATCTGGCGTCGTTCCCCTGACAGCGGTGTTGTAGTGGCCGCACTTGATCGTCACAGTGAACTGCTGCGCCCCAACAACCATGGCGAATTGAAACCGGTCGCTGCCAACATCGACTTTATCGTCATTGTTATCGCCGTGGAGCCTTATGCGCATGCCAACCTGATTGATCGCTATCTGGTTGCGGCCGAGGCCAGCGACATTGAGCCGGTGCTGCTGCTGAACAAGGCCGATCTGCTCAATGACGAGAACCGCCAGCGGCTTGAGCCTCTGCTGGAGCAGTACCGTTCACTCGGCTACCGCACGCTGCAGGCATCGACGGCCAGCAGCCATGGCCTGGATGAATTGAAGGCCCTGCTGGCCGATCACATCAGCGTGTTTGTAGGCCAGTCCGGCGTGGGCAAATCATCCCTGATCAACAGCCTGCTTCCCGGTGCCGATCTGCGTGTCGGCGCACTTTCAGAACAGTCCCGCAAGGGCAAACACACTACCACCACTGCACGGCTGTTCCACTTCCCGGATGGCGGGGATCTGATTGACTCACCCGGCATCCGCGAATTCGGCCTCTGGCACATGACTGAAGATCAGGTGCTCAGCGGCTTTCGAGAATTGGCGGATCTGCAGGGGCACTGTCGCTTCAGAGACTGCCGGCACGAGCAGGAGCCCGGGTGCGCATTCCTTGAAGCGGTCGATAACGGCAGTATCAGTGAGCAGCGCTTCAACAGCTACCGCCAGATTCTCAATTCCATGCAGGACAACCGCTGAACGATGGAGGACTCGGCACAGTCATGAGCAGCACCCCATGCCTCTACGGGTCCGAAGCCTGGACCGAGTATCTGGCCGAACGCACCCTGCCGGTCCGGGTCAGCATACTGACCCGATTCAAGCGCCTGCTGCAGGATGACAACACAACGCTGCAACAGTTGTCGCAACTGATCCGTTCCGACCCAGTACTGAGCCTTCAGGTCACGCGCATTGCGCAAAAATTACATGCTGCCAAGGGCTCAAGCGTTACCAGCATCGACCACGCTGTCAACTCAGTGGGGCTCGATCAACTAGCCTTGCTAGCAGAGGGCCTGCAAAGCCTCAAGATCAGCCCACGCAACATGCAGCAAAAAATGTACTTCCGTGCCATCGCCGACAGCCTGCACGCTTCCAGCCAGGCAGCCGAACTGTGCCGGCAACGCGGATTGCCTTTCGTCGAGGAGGTACGGCTGGCTGCTCTGCTGTATGGCTTTGGTCACTGGCTGCTGTGGCTGCATGCGCCGCTACACAAGCATGAATATCAGAAAAAGGTACTGCTGGAAAAAGTGGATGTTGCACTGGCAGAGCAGGATGTGTTTGGTTGCACGGTACAGGCACTCAGTGCCGAGTTGGCAAAACACTGGGGCCTGCCAGAGCTTACTCTGGCTGCGCTGGACCACGACACCTCCCCATCGCGTTCCGACCTGCAGCTGCTGCATCGTCGCGCCTTGAAAGACCCCAGACTGGGCCAACTGGAACAACGCGAAATCAATCAGCTGACTCAGGAGCGCTTTTTCCCGGTCAAACTGGGCAACTGGCTGGCTCTGACCAGCACCCGCGGCTGGCAAAGCAAGAAAACTCTTCGCCTCTACGACATCGCCGCCGACTTTCTGAGCTGGCCACGCGACAGACTGGTCGCACAGCTGCACCAGACCTGTGCCGAGGCCTCACGCCAGTATCATGTACCCGGAACCCTGAGCCCGGCAGCACAGATGCTTTTTCTTCCCTCTGAAGAAACCCTCTCGGGGCTGATCGAGAGCCGGGAACTGCAACAACTTAAGCAGCATTACCCGCCACCCGAGAAACCCGTGCTCAAGAAACCCGAGCCGCCCCACGAAGAGCACCATACACGTGAGCGCCCCGCAGTCACCACTCATGCGAGTGAGGGTCTCTACACACAGATCCTGCAGCGTCTTCAGGATGGCTATTCACTCTATACCAAGCCGGCACACATACTGCAGGCGTTGCTGCAGGGGTTACACCAGGGCCTCGGTATTGGTCGCATAGCCCTGTTGCTGATCAACCCTAAAAAACGGCTTTTACACTGTGCTCGCACGCTGGGGATAGCTGATACGGCGGCGATCAACCAGCTCATAATCGACATCGAAATTCCGAGCCTGTTCAAGCGCCTGACCGACAAGCCTGCCGGCATATGGCTGGACAGAGCCAAACGCAAAACCCTGCGCCCGATGCTGCCGGATCCCTTTATTGAGGCGGCACACAGCGGTGATTATTTGCTGATGTCTGTTTTCCACAAGGGCGAGCCGCTGGCGATACTGTATGCCGATGACGGCGATGATGCCGAGCATCTGTCGGAGTTCCAGTATGAGCAATTCCGCCAGCTCTGCGCCGCGGCAACCCTTGCGTTGAAACGTCTCTAGGCAGAGCCTTTGAGACTTATCGCAGGCTTCGTTATGATCAACTCCATCACATCCGAACGGTCGTCCATACTATGCTGACACTCCCTCTGGTGGTTGAGCCGCTGGCGTTACAGGCTCAACTGAGCCACCCTGACCTGCTGATCATCGACCTCTCCAGCCAGGAACATTACGATCGGGGCCATGTACCCAGCGCTGTTCGGCTGGATGCGGCCAAACTTTTGCGAGGTACTGGCCCCGTCCCCAACCTGATACCGACCGAAGAGCAGCTTACCGATCTGTGCTCAGAGCTTGGCATCCGCCCCGAAACCCAGGTCGTTGCCTATGATGACCAGATGGGCCCCTGGGCTGGACGACTGGTCTGGACACTTAACTGCATCGGTCACAGCCACGCATCGGTTTTGAACGGGCAACTGCCCGCCTGGCAGGCAGCTGGTCTTGAGCTGGAGACATCGGCCAATATCCCAACCCCAGCCATACGCCAGGTCAGTTTCAGCCGTCCCGAACTGCTCATGAGCGCTCAGGACATTGTGGCCGCTCTGGAACAGGAGCGGTTGACCGTGTGGGATGCTCGCTCGGCTGCCGAATTTTCCGGTGAAAAAGTGGTCAATGCCCTCAAGGGCGGACATATACCGGGGGCACGCCATCTGGAGTGGACCGATCTAGTGCAGCCTGGCCCAGTGCCGCGGCTGAAGCCCGTAGCCGAACTGAAGCAACTGTTGCAACAGGCTGGCATCAGCCTTGACCAACCCGTCGTGACCCATTGCCAGACCCATCGACGCTCGGGTCTCACCTGGCTGGTCGGCACCTGGCTGGGCATGCAACAGCTTTCCTGCTACGACGGCTCATGGTTTGAATGGGGCAACCGCCCCGAACTGCCCGTTGAACAATCCACTACTGCATAAGTGAAATTCGCGTTGAAAGATACATTGTTTATTCTGCTGCAACACCTCCTGCCACAGCATCTGCTGTCGCGACTGGTCGGGCGCCTCGCCGAGTGCCGCACCCCCTGGTTCAAAAACCTGTTTATCAACTGGTTCCGCAAACGCTACGGCGTAGACATGAGTGAGGCCCTGCAGCCCGATCCTGAAGCATACGAACACTTCAATGCCTTTTTTACACGCGCCCTGAAACCCGATGCGCGTATTCTGGACACAACACCGGGCGCCGTGCTGTCACCGGCCGATGGCGCCATCAGTCAGCTGGGCAAGATTGAGCATGGCCGCATTTTTCAGGCCAAGGGACGCGGCTATGCCCTGACAACCCTGCTGGGCGGGGATGCAAGGCGCGCCGAACCCTTCATCAATGGCGAGTTCGCAACCATCTATCTGTCACCGCGTGATTATCACCGTGTACACATGCCATTGACGGGGACGCTGAAGGAAACGGTCTATATTCCGGGTGATCTATACTCGGTCAATGGCACTACGGCCGAGGGTGTCGATAACCTCTTTGCCCGTAATGAGCGCCTGGTAGCCATCTTTGAAACTGAGCTGGGCCCCATGGCAATGGTGCTGGTGGGCGCTATGATCGTAGCCGGTATCGAAACCGTCTGGAACGGGCAAGTCGCACCGCTTCCACGTCAGCCATTGAGACTGGACCGATTTGATTCGACCACCCCGCCACAGCTTGAAAAGGGTGCCGAGATGGGCCGATTCAAGCTGGGGTCAACCGTCATTCTGCTGTTCCCCAAAGACAGTATGAACTGGCAGGACACACTCAAGGCCGGCAGCGCGGTTCACATGGGTGAGCAACTGGGTCAGGCAGCGCAGAACCAATAGCCCTGCCAATTGTCGGCTGATAGGCGCTGGCCGATGCATTACACTGCAACCAGATCAGGTCGCAACGGAGAAAAGCATGAATACACATTGGGTTAATCGGCTCAAGCAGCCGGAGTTCGAACTGGAAGGCAACAGACTGATCAAGGTGCCGTCTGCCGAGCACAGTACCCATTATGTGCCCCTGACCGACTACAGCATTATTTCAGTGAAAGGACCTGATGCTCACAAGTTCCTTCAGGGACAGCTGACCTGTGACCTGAGCGAAGTGGACCGTATGGGGGCCTTGCCTGGTGCTCATTGCAATATCAAGGGCCACATGCACAGCCTGTATCAGGTGATGCGTGCCAGCGACTCGGGCTATTGGCTGCGTATTCGAACCGACATGGCTGAAAATGCCCTCACACTGCTCAAGAAATACATTGTTTTCTCCAAGGCAGAGGCCGAACTGGAAGAAGACCTGATCGGCATAGGGCTGCAGGGCCCCAACGCATCCGAGATTGGCGACCGCTTGAGTAGCGCCTTCGGGATTGCACACCTGCTGGTCACGGAGCGCCCCGGAGCCCGGCGTGAATGCTGGTTTGAAACCCGGCTGATGCCACAAGTGCTGGAACTGGTAGAGCAGAGCGCCAGCCCTGCACAGCGCAATGACTGGGAACTTCTTGAAATTGATGCGGGCGTACCCGAGCTGGCACCTCTCACCTCTGAGGCATTCATTCCCCAGATGACAAATCTGCAAGCCCTTAACGGCGTCAGTTTCACCAAAGGGTGCTACACCGGACAGGAGATCGTCACCCGCCTGCAGCATCGCGGTCAGCTAAAAAAACCGATGTACCTTGCTGAGGTCCACTGCAAAGACGCCCCCAATCCGGGCGATACACTGGCTTCTGAACAGAAAGACAGTGTGGGTCAAGTCGTGCGTGCAGCCCATATTCCAGGCGGTTACAGGCTGCTGGCTGTCATCGCCAAGGATCAGGCTGAAAATCAGCCACTGCATCTGGGTAACCCCGAGGGGCCATTGCTCCAACTGCTACCGCTGCCTTACGAGCTGGATCCAGCTTTATTCCAGAGCAAGCGCTGATCAGTACAACTCCAAACTTGGGCGTGCATCACGTTTATTGATGTACACCCAAGTGTATAAAACAGTTTTTTGTTATTCTCACACTGTACTGAACAGATTCACAAAGCCTTAAATCTGGTTTTTTTACGGAACGAGCTTATTTCCTGAGTAAATTTTACGCTATCCTTTGCTCTGGACTCACTAAATAAAGGAACTCACCATGCTTCGGAAGGTATGCCTCCTGGGCATCGGCAGCACTTTGCTTGCAGGATGCTTTGGCACTCACACATCTCAGGCGCCCATCGCCACCACTTACCCCATCACTGAGCAGCAGAAAATGCAGGCAGCCCATCATTGGGATGTGCTTGCACAGCACCAGGCTGACATGCTGATCCAGAGTGACATGATCAAAAGCCAGCCGCTTTATATAAAAGGTGCCGATACGGCAACACCTTTCAGCACGGCGTTTGACAACCTGCTGACCAGCCAACTGGTCTCCAAAGGCGCATACATTAAAGCCAGCCCAAGCCAGGCTGCCGAGGTCAGCTACAAGGTTCAAGTGGTAGAGCACAAAGACCGCGGCCCCATCCGTGCACCTCAAGGCGCCATCACGACTCTGGCAGCAGGAATTGCCGTTGCAACAATTCCGTTCAATCATTGGGCAGAGCCCGCTCTTGCGCTGATTCCGGCCGCAGGGGCTGTAGACCTGTTCAGCGGCAGCTGGACCAGCGAGACAAACCAAGAGGTCGTAATAACCACCCAGGTTACCCTGTCTGATCAAGTGGTCTACTCAAATTCAAGCATCTACTACATCAATCCGGGTGACTTCGATCACTACAAGGTTCCCGCCAAAACCACCAAGACCGTTCAGGTCAACAATCAATGGTAATCAGGGAGGAGCCCAACATGCTTAAACGTTGCAAACACTACCTGACGGCGGGAGCGGTAGCTGTGATGCTGCTCGGCACCGCAGGATGCAGTACCAGCCAGCCAACAGCTTCAGCTCATTCCGCAGAAGTTGACCTGATCAGCGAAGTACGTGAAGCATCCAACCAGTTGATCAGCAAGTCCTCAGGCATCAACAGCCACGATCCTCTACTGGCTGCAACTTTTGCGGATATCGATGATCTTCAGCAGTCTTCCACTTTCGGTCGTGCGCTTACCGAGCAATTTACCAGTGCGCTGACCAGCAAGGGACTGCCCGTCATTGAAGTCAAAATGCGCGAAAGCCTCTTTATCAAAGAGCGTACCGGAGAGCTGATTCTCTCACGCAAACTGAATAGCCTTGTGGAAGCCCACGATGCGCAAGCCGTACTGCTTGGCACTTATGCCATGGGCGGTAATTACGTTTATGTTAACGTACGATTGGTGCGTACCAGCGACAACATTATCCTGGGTTCCCACGATTTCAGCTTGCCTCTGAATCGCGATATAAAGGCCATGCTGCCCCGACGCCGTTAAGCAATGACAACTTTCAAATGGATCGGCTCAAAGGAGCCGGTCTGTTTGAGTTGTACCCCTTAAGACACTCGATCAATACTCCCCCTGTCCTGATCCGCTCACTCTGGCATTGTCCCCGATATTAAAAGCCCGGGGCCTGAAGCACATTCAGGTCAAGCCGCAGGGGATGAAGGCAACTGCCAGTCAATAGGCTCACGTCCCTGCTCCAAGAGCCATTGGTTGGCCTGACTGAAGTGACGGCACCCCAGAAAACCGCGATGGGCAGAAAGTGGTGAGGGATGCGGAGCCTTGAGCACCCGGTGTTTGTTCTGATCGATACGAGCCCCCTTCTTCTGTGCATAACTGCCCCAGAGCATGAACACCACATGCTCACACCGCGCGTTGACCAGTTCGATGACACGGTCGGTAAACTGCTCCCAACCCTTGCCCTGATGCGCGTTGGCATTGCTCTGCTCTACGGTCATAACCGCATTCAGCAACAATACACCCTGCTGCGCCCAATGCTCCAGGTAACCGTGGTTGACCGGCTCGATACCCAGGTCGGACTGCAATTCTTTGTAGATATTCACCAGCGAAGGCGGAATGCGCACACCCGGCTTTACCGAGAAGCAAAGGCCGTGAGCCTGTCCAGGCTGATGATAGGGGTCCTGACCAATAATCACCACTTTTACGCGATCAAGCGGAGTGGCTTCCAGCGCATGGAACCAATCACTGGAGTGCGGAAAAATGACTTTGTGGGCAGCCTTCTCTGACTGCAGAAACCGTTTTAAGGTCTGCATATAGGGCTGTTCAAACTCCTGCTGCAGCCAGGGCTGCCAGCTGGGTGCCTTGTCCAGTGCCATGGGGGTCTCCCGAAAATTCACGCCGTAAACAAACAGGGCCACTTTAAAGTGGCCCTGTGGATAACTCAATATTGCCAGACGTCAGCCATTCAGCCGCGCGGACGCATGGCCGGGAACAGCAACACGTCACGAATGGAGGCTGAATCGGTAAACAGCATCACCAGACGGTCGATACCGATCCCCTCTCCCGCTGTCGGCGGCAAACCATATTCCAGAGCGTTGATGTAGTCGGCATCATAGTGCATCGCTTCATCGTCACCGGCATCCTTCTCTTCCACCTGCTTGCGGAAACGCTCGGCCTGATCTTCGGCATCGTTCAGCTCCGAGAAGCCGTTGGCCAGTTCACGGCCGGCCACGAAGAACTCGAATCGGTCGGTCACGTGCGGGTTGTTGTCATTGCAACGCGCCAGCGGGCTGACTTCAGTCGGGTACTCAGTGATAAAGGTCGGTTGATGCAGGCGGTGTTCGACAGTCTTCTCGAAAATTTCGATCTGTACCTTGCCCAACCCCCAGCTGTCCTTAACATCAATATCCATGCGCTCGGCGATCTGGCGAGCAGCCGCATCATCGGCCAGCGCCTCGGCGGTAATCTCCGGATTAAAGTGCAGAATGGAGTCGAACACGCTCATGCGGGTAAACGGTTTGCCCATGTCGTACTCGAAGGTTTCCAGCACTTCGCCTTCTTCGTTACGCACAGTGTTGACCACTACTGTGGTACCCAATACATCCTGGGCCACAGTACGCAGCATGTCTTCGGTCAGGTCCATCAGATCGTTGTAATCGGCGTAGGCCTGATAGAACTCGATCATGGTGAACTCAGGGTTATGCCGGGTCGAGAGCCCTTCATTACGGAAGTTGCGGTTGATCTCGAACACGCGTTCAAAACCACCCACCACCAGACGCTTGAGATACAGCTCCGGTGCGATACGCAGGTACATTTGCAGGTCCAGCGCATTGTGATGCGTAGTAAACGGACGCGCCGTGGCACCACCAGGAATCGGGTGCAGCATCGGCGTTTCGGCTTCGATGAAGCGTCGATCGATCAGGTACTTGCGAATGCCGGCGACGATCTTCGAGCGCATCTCGAACACCTTGCGCGACTGATCGTTCATGATCAGGTCGACATAACGTTGGCGATAGCGCATCTCCATGTCCTGCAGCCCCTTGAACTTGTCGGGCAACGGGCGCAGGCTCTTGGTCAGCAACTGGAACTCAGCCATGTCCACATACAGGTCGCCCTTGCCGGACTTGTGCAGCACGCCGCTGACGCCGATGATATCCCCCAGGTCTACGGTCTTGGCAAAGGCACGCGCGTCCTTGTTCACGTACAGCTGAATACGACCACTCATGTCCTGCAACACCATAAAGGCGCCGCGATTGAGCATCACACGGCCCGCCACGGCGACCCGGATACCGGCCTGCTCCAGCTCTTCCTTGCTCTTGTCACCATGCGCCTGCTGCAGATCTTCGGCGTAGCTGTCACGGCGGAAGGTATTGGGGAAGGCATTGCCTTCCTGACGCAGGGCGGCGAGTTTTTCGCGACGCTCGGCGATCAGGCGGTTTTCATCTTGCTGCACGGTTTGCTGCACGTTGTTGTCTGACATCGGGGTTACCTTAAAACGAATGCTTACAAGCCGGCCTTGAGGCTGGCTTCGATAAACTGATCCAGATCGCCGTCAAGCACGCGATCACAGTTGGAAGTCTGTACGCCAGTGCGCAGATCCTTGATGCGTTGATCATCCAGCACGTAGGAACGGATCTGACTGCCCCAGCCGATATCAGCCTTGGAGTCTTCCAGCTCCTGTGCCGCTTCACGACGCTTCATCATCTCCATTTCGTAGAGCTTGGCACGCAGCTGCTTCATACAGGTATCACGGTTTTGGTGCTGCGAACGCGCCGACTGACTCTGCACCACAATGCCGGAAGGCTCATGGGTAATACGCACGGCTGACTCGGTTCGGTTAACGTGCTGACCACCGGCACCGGATGCACGGTATACATCCACACGCAGATCAGCCGGATTGATTTCAATGTCCACGTTGTCGTCAATTTCCGGCGAGACAAATACCGAGGAGAAAGAGGTGTGGCGTCGACCACCGGAGTCGAACGGCGATTTACGCACCAGACGGTGAACACCGGTTTCGGTTCTCAGCCAGCCATAGGCGTATTCGCCCTCAAATCGGATAGTGGCAGATTTGATGCCGGCAACTTCACCACCGGACACTTCCAGCAACTCGGTCTTGAAGCCTCTACTCTCGCCCCAGCGCAGGTACATGCGCAACATCATGTTGGCCCAGTCCTGTGCCTCGGTTCCCCCTGACCCGGCCTGTATCTCCAGGAAGGCATTGTTCGCATCGGCCTCACCGGAGAACATGCGACGGAATTCAAGCTGTTCCAACTGTGAGCGCAGACGCTCGACATCTGCTTCAACTTCGGCGACAGTATCTTCGTCGTCTTCTTCTACCGCCATATCCAGCAGATCACGGGCATCGCTGATACCAATGGTCAGCTCGTCGATGGTTTTCACCACCGATTCAAGACCAGAGCGCTCACGGCCAAGTTGCTGTGCATTTTCTGGATTGTTCCACACACCCGGATCTTCCAGCTCACGCTCAACCTCTTCAAGCCGTTCACGCTTGCCATCATAATCAAGGTAGCCGCGCAGCGACTGAGTGCGCTCGCTGAACTCTTTCAGACTGTTGAGAATCGGATTGATTTCCATGGTGGGGCTACAAACTCGCTGCTTGGAAAAAGGGAGGTATTCTAACTGATCCTCGGCCCTGTTTGAACGATTGTGCAACAGTTCCTCAATCTCTGCCTGTATACTCGACTTGCATGCCAAGGTCAGCAAGAATGGCCTGATCGACTCAGGAGGGCCGCATGATAGGGAAACATCTTCTGCCAACAGCATTTATGGCGCTGCTGTCATCGCAGGCTCAGGCAGGTGTGCAGGAAACGCCTCAACTTCTGGATCTGACAGCCAGTGTCTATGGTTATCTGGCACTGCTGATCTTCCTGCTGGCCTACGTCTTCGTGGTCATGGAGGAGCGGCTTGCGTTGCGCAAGTCAAAGCCGGTCATCGTGGCGGCAGGCCTGATCTGGGTACTGGTCGGGCTCGCCTATCGCCAGCAGGGAGATCAAGTCACCGCCGGGGCCGAGCTGAGGCTGTATATTCTGGACTATGCCGAACTGTTCCTGTTTCTTCTGGCCGCCATGACCTTCGTGAATATGCTCGAAGAACGGCGTGTATTCGAGGCCCTGCGTACCTGGCTGGTTTCACGCGGTTTTTCACTGCGCAGTATCTACTGGATCACCGGCGTACTGACCTTCTGCATATCCCCCATTGCCGACAACCTTTCAACCGCCCTGCTGATGGGTGCCGTTGTGCTGGCTGTCGGCAACCATAATTATCGTTTTATTTCAGTGGGCTGCATTAATGTGGTTGTAGCCGCCAATGCCGGTGGTGCCTTCAGCCCATTTGGAGACATTACCACCTTGATGGTTTGGCAGCAGGGACATGTCTCTTTCACTCAGTTCTCGTATCTACTGTTGCCGGCGCTGGTGAACTGGCTGATACCGGCAGCACTGATGAGCCTTGCCATTAAAAATGGACGTCCTGGCGGCAGCCAGCGCCATCAACGCATGAAAAAAGGCGGTGTTACCATCATGCTGATGTTTCTCGGTACCATTATCGTCTCTGTACTGGTACACAGCATGCTGCACTTGCCACCGGTTCTGGGCATGATGACCGGGCTTGGGGTCTTGAAACTGTACGGCTACTACCTGAGCCTGCATGACCCCGTCTTTCGTGAACAGGGTCATATCACTCACCACCATACCGAGAACACAAGCAACCACAGCATGCTGCGTGGCGACCACACCGGCGTAGTGCGTCGGTTTGATATTTTCAAAGTAGTTGAGCGTGCCTCTTGGGACACTCTGATGTTTTTTTACGGCATCGTTTTGTGTGTGGGTGGCCTGGCCACACTGGGCTACCTGGCTGATTTTTCCACGCTGCTGTATGGCAGTCTTGGAATACCCCTGGCCAACAGCCTGATCGGTCTGCTTTCAGCGCTGGTGGATAATATCCCGATCATGTTTGCAGTACTGACGATGGACCCAGGGATGACGCTTGATCAATGGCTACTGGCGACCCTGACTGTCGGCACGGGTGGATCGCTGCTTTCAATCGGCTCAGCCGCTGGCGTGGCTTTAATGGGGCAGGCCCAGGGAACCTATACCTTCATGAGCCATCTGAAATGGAGCTGGGCCATCCTGCTGGGTTATGTGGCCAGCATTTTCTGTCACCTTTGGTTAACTGGACTCTGACATGACCGAACACTCTGCCAAACTGGAAAGGAAACCCGTCTGGGATATTTATGTGCGTCTGTTTCACTGGACCCTGGCCGCAAGCATTTTGTTTGCCTGGTGGACCAGCGAACAGGGCGGCAACTGGATGAGCTGGCACATGTATGCCGGCTATACAGTGCTTGGGCTGGTTCTGTTCCGCCTGATGTGGGGCTTTGCCGGCAGCCACCATGCTCGCTTCAGCGAATTCGTACGCTCACCGATTACCACGGCCCGCTACGCCCTTCAGATGCTGCAACGCCGCGAACCGCACCATCTGGGCCATAACCCGCTGGGAGGCTGGATGGTCGTGGCTTTGTTGCTACTGGCTGCAGCCCAGGCGAGTACGGGGCTCTTTGCCAATGATGAGATTATTACCGAAGGACCGCTGGTACACCTGATCAGTTACGACCTGAGTGTGGAGATCACTCGCTGGCACAAGTGGCTGTTTGATATTCTGCTGATCGCCATCGGCCTGCACCTGCTGGGCGTCATTTACCATCAGCTGTTCAAGCGCGAGAAGCTGGTTCAGGCCATGTTGCACGGGCGCAAGCCAGCCTCAGCAGATGCGCCAAGCTACCCGTTCGCCCCGTTCCTGCGTGGACTGCTGCTGGCTCTCGTTGCAGCTGCCATTGTCTGGAGCCTGCTCAACCTGCTTTGAATACAAACAGGGCGCCACATGGGGCGCCCTGTTTCAATTCAAGTTCTAACCGCTTGCAGTTCAGTCCTTGAAGTTGTCGTGGCAACCCTTGCAGGTCTTGCCCACCTCACCGAAAGCCGGACGAATCTGGTCCATGTCACCGGTTTTGGCCGCAGCCGCCAGCGCATCAGCCTTCTCGGCAAACATGTTCATGCCACCTTCAAACTTGTCCCAGTTCTGCTCAATCGCCGGCAGAGCGTCGGTATCACCCTCATAGGAACCTGCAATAAAACCCTCCAGCGGAAGCTTGCTCAGCTGAGCCACAATGTCTGCACGGCGTGCAAAGTCTTCTGCGTTGTAATCCTGTTTACCCTTGACCACTTCACCCATAGTGCCGAAGTGCCATTTAACAGCGCTGAATACGCCCTGACGGTATTTGATGGCATCTTCCGCTTCTGCCGCCAGCGCAGCCGTGCTGCCCAGCGCCATAACCCCTGCCAATCCAAGCATTGCGATCTTTTTCATATCGATTTCCCTTTTCATTGATGGTCTGAACGCAATTCTATATGAGCGCAACCTAATCAAACAAGTTCCCGATTTAAGGGGTATACTTTGAGTCTTTTGGCAGACAACACGTTTCATGCAGACTTCCACTCTTTTCACCCTGCGACTGTTGATCCCCTTTGCACTGGGCTACTGGCTGTCCTACCTGTTTCGTGTCATCAATGCTGTGGTCGCCCCCGAGATCATGGCTGAGCTGGGTATCAGCGCTGCCACTCTGGGTCTTATTTCCAGTGCCTACTTTCTGACCTTCGCAGCCTGCCAGATTCCGCTGGGCATTCTGCTGGACCGTTATCAGACTCGAGATGTAGCATCCGCCCTGCTGTTGTTCGCCGCCGCCGGCAGTCTCACTTTCGCAATGGCCGAAAGCAGCCTTATGCTTTGGATTGGGCGTGGCCTGATCGGCATCGGTGTTTCGGCCTGCCTGATGGCGGCCTTCAAGTGCTATACCAGCTGGCTGAAGCGGGAGCAGCTTCCCGCTATCAACGGCCTGCAGTTGACCAGTGGCGGACTCGGCGCGCTCACGGCTACCGCCCCTGTCGAATTTGCCCTGACATTCACCGACTGGCGTGGAATTTTCATGGCGACAGCCGTGTTCAGCATCCTGATCGCGGCCCTGGTACGCGGATGCATACCCAAAACGGCAATGAAAAGGCCTTCAGAGGGCATCGTGGCCCTGCTGAGCCAGACTTGGGCCGTCGTGCGCACCCCAGCCTTCTATCAACTGGCACCGGCCAGCATGCTGTCGCAGTCGGTTTTTATCGCGACCCAGTCTCTCTGGGCCGGCCTGTGGCTGCAGCAAGTCAGCGCCCTGAGTGCCAGTGCCGCTGCCGGCGTGCTGTTTGTCTCTGCCGCCAGCATGGTAGCCGGATTTCTGTTACTGGGATTCATCACCGGCCGCCTGAACCGGCTGGGCATCAGCACGCCCAGTGTCAGTTTTACCGGCATGCTGTGCTTCACGCTCGCGTTGCTGTGGATCCAGATTCAGCCCGGTGAGGCCAACCTGCTGGCCTGGGCGGTATTCGGCTTTTTCGGGACGTCAGGTACGCTGATGTTCGCAGGCCTTAGTCAGCAGTTTCCGGTTGCGATCAGTGCACGGGTCAGCACCAGCCTGAACCTGGGCATTTTTCTGGGTGCATTCATTGTGCAATGGGGAATGGGTGCGGTGATCAGTCTGTGGCCATCCGAAGATGGCCAACATTATCCCGCCACGGCCTTTCGCTGGGCTCTGGCGGGGGCAACACTGCTGCAGGTATCTGGATTGCTCTGGTACCTGATCTGTCGCTGGCGGGGAGCCCGTCAGGCCTCAAATGCGGCCAATACCTGAGGCATCCAGGTACGGATTCGCTCTTCACTCAAGCCATGCTCACCGTCTTCATCCAATGCCAGGCCCACAAAGTAGCACTTGTCTTGAGTTAAAGCTTTTGACGCCTCGAAGCGGTAACCGTCTACCGGCCAGGGTACAACCACCTCCCCACCTGCTTCCTGCAACACCTCGTTGAGCGCTCCCATTGCATCCAGAAACCACTCGCCGTAGCCAAGCTGATCCCCCAGGCCGAACAGAGCGATCTTCTTGCCGCTGAAATCCAGTGCCTGCAAGGCAGACCAATGCTCATCCCAGTCCTCCTGCAATTCACCAAAATCCCAGGTCGGAATACCCATGATCAGGTATTGATACTGTGCCATTTCGACCACACCCTCGGTCGCAATGTCATGCAAATGAATTTGTTCAGGCAGCAGCGCCGCAATCTGCTCTGCAATCATTTCGGTGTTGCCCGTGGTGCTGGCATAAAACAGGCCGATGGGGGTACTCATAGCAATTCTCGATTATCAGCTGCCTGCGCGTATCCATATGCGCTCAGGTGGAAAGGTGATCATGTCCTGTACATAAATGAAAAAGCAGCCCTGCGGGCTGCTTGATAACGCTGGTACAGCTTACTTCTTATTGCCGGTCATGGCATCCATGGAGCCTTGTGCCAGCTGCTGCATCGCCTGTTGAGCTGAGGTCAGGGCTTTCAGATTCTGTTCATTGGCCGCTCGCAGGGTTTCTTCCAGCTCCTTGGCATAGGCCTGCTGCAGTTCAATCAGGTCATTCGGCGTCTTGCACTTCTGCAGTTCGCTGGTTTGCTGCATGGTTGCTTCGATGCATGCCTTGGTACACTCCATCTGCTGGCGGGTCAGCTCCTCCAGCATTTTGGTCTGGATGTTCACCAGATCACGGAAAGGTCCCATCGATTCGGTCATCTGCTTTGTCATATCCTGAAACATTGTTTGCCCCCTTGGCACTTGTTGTGAATATACATAATTAATCACTATAGACTGAAAGCCGCAAGTCTGGTGCGTTAGACTTGAGATTCTAATTCAGTTCCACTCTTAAACACGAGGTGTACCGATGCGCATGCTGCACACCATGTACCGGGTTACTGACCTGGAAAAATCGCTTTCCTTCTATACTGAAGTCCTCGGGATGCGTCTGCTACGCCGCAAGGACTACCCGGAAGGCCGTTTCACACTGGCATTTGTCGGCTTTGGTGACGAAACTGACAATACCGTTCTGGAACTCACCCACAACTGGGACACCGATCAGTATGACCTTGGCACCGGCTATGGTCATATCGCTATCGAAGTGGATGATGTGTACGAGGCCTGCGACCAGATCAAGGCAAAAGGAGGACAGGTGGTGCGAGAAGCCGGTCCGATGAAGAACTCAACTTCAGGTACGATTCTGGCATTTGTGCGCGATCCTGACGGGTACATGATCGAGCTGCTCAGCCCCCAGCGCGGGGACTGAGCCTAATAGCATCAGGTACGGAATTTCGCCGTCATGCTTTGTAGTTCCGCTGCCAGCCGTGACAGTTCATGGCTGGCAGTTTCGGTCTGGGTTGCCCCGGCTGCGGATTCCTGAGCGTTGTCGTTGATGGTCACCAGAGAGCGGTTGATCTCTTCGGCAACGCTGCTCTGCTCCTCAGATGCACTTGCAATCTGGGCGTTCAGGTCGGTGATGCGCTTGACCGCTTCTGAAATGCGGCGCAGCGCTTCACCAGCTTTCTCGGCCTGCTCGCCGGTCAGTTCTGCACGTTCCTGGCTCACTTTCATCGCCGTAACGGCATCACGCGTTCCAACCTGGAGACGGCCGATCACCTGCTGAATCTCTTCAGTTGACTCCTGGGTGCGCTGAGCCAGTGAACGAACCTCATCCGCCACCACAGCGAAGCCCCGTCCCTGATCACCTGCACGAGCCGCTTCGATGGCCGCGTTCAGGGCCAGCAAATTGGTCTGTTCTGCAATGCCGCGAATCACATCGACCACACTGCCTATGCTTTCACTGTCCTGCTCCACCACGGCTATCTGTGCTGCAACCTTGCGCACCTGGTCGACCAGATCACTGGTCGCACGAGCCGCATCCACGACAACCCGGTTACCGGAATCGGCCTCGTCATGCGTGGATCGCGCTTCCTGATCCGCCCTTTCGGCGCTGCCGGCCACTTCCTGTACCGTCGACACCATTTCGTTCATGGCTGCCGCAACCTGCTCCACTTCGGCACGCTGGCTGTTGATCGTCTGGCTTGAGTGGCTGCTGATGCTGCTCATCTCTTCAGCTGCAGCCGCCAATTGGGTGGTCGCACCGGAGATATGCCCTACCAGACTTTGCATCTGGGCCAGCATCTTGTTAAAGCTGCCAGCGATATGGCTGAGTTCGTTGTCACCCTCGATTTCGGCACGCAGACGCAGATCAGAATTGGTGGCAACGTTATCCATTACATCCTGTAAATGCTCAAGCGGCTGACGAATGGAGCGGTAAATCAGCAAGCCCAGCAACGCCAGCACTACCACAACGGCAGCTGACAAACCGATCTGAAATGCGCGCTGACGTTCATACCTTTGGCGCAATTCCTGACGCATCTGATCTGCTTCACTCAATTGCAGGTCAACCAGCTCTGCCACCTTTTCGCTGATCGGGTCAACATCGGCGTAGAGGTCCCCGTTAAAACCGTACATGTCACCGTAGGTCAGTCCGCTGAGCGTTTTCATGCGCTCAATCAGTTTTTCAATCGCACTGTCCGCACGCTTGAGCAGACCATCGGCTTCCTGTACCAGCTTCTGCTCCTGCGGGGTCAGGTCAGTGGAAGTGTAGTGTTGCCAGTCCTGCTTGATTTTTTCGCGCGCCTGGATGACAACGGCCAAGCCGTCTTCGGCCTTCATCAGACTCTTGTCGACCTTATTGACCGTATCAATAATGTTAACTGCATAGTTATCCGACACGTTTTTCAGCAGTTCAAGCGGTACGATCCGGTCCACATAGAGCTGATCAATGCCCTGGTTAGCCTTGTTCAATTCAATCAGGGAGGTGATCACAATAACGAGCAGACCGATAATCGGCAGCACCGACCCCAGCACCAGTTTGCTCCTGATGGTCATTCGTTTCAGCATTTCGGGCTCCTGTCAGGCGTTCAGCAGAAGATTCAGGGCAGGTGCCGCTGAGCAATCTTTTCCTGTACAATAGACATATTAGAAGTGGCTTATACGGATGAAAGTTCAAGTTTCAACTCGTACTAAAGTAGAAGCATTATCTTGTACTATCAGTCCGGTCACAACTGTTGTATCCGTCTGTACACCCGATTCGGTGGAAGCCGTTGCAACACGACTTCCTGAAATGCATCAATAACGATGATGAAGGCATGGCTTCAATGAACAAATCTACCCTTCTTGCAGCAGCAGGCCTGCTGTTTTCCCTGCACACCACATCAGCACTTGCCGCCAGCGTCGACGCGGCCCAACGCGCCATCGATGCCGGCGATTACACCAAAGCCCTTTCCGAGCTGGAAAGCCTGGTCAAGAATCAGGACCCAGCCGCACTGAACCTGCAGGGCCAGATGTACGAGAACGGCTGGGGTGTTGAAAAAAACACCGATATAGCCCGTCGCTACTATGAAAGCGGTGCCCGGCAAGGGCATCTGGATAGCGTCAACAGCCTGCGCGCATTGAAGAACCGGGAATACAAGGTCGAATTTGATCGCCTGTTGCCTCAGGCTCAGAATGGTGACGCCGAAGCCCAGAACCGTATCGGCGAAATGTATGAGTTCGGCCAGGGCGTTGCCCGCGACAATGACGAAGCCCTCAAGTGGTATCGCAGTGCCGCCGATCAGGATGTAGTGGCTGCCTGGCATAACCTGGGCCGCAGCTACAACTTCGGCACGGGTGTTGAGCAGGACTATGCTCAGGCCGAACAGTGGTATCGCAAGGCGGCTGAGCAGGGCCACATGGATGCCATGTTCTTCCTGGGCACGCTTTACTCCAACAGTCATGGACAGGACACCAGCATCGATACCAACATTCTGGCCTACGCCTGGATGCACAACGCGGCCGAAATGGGCAACGGCACTGCCCGCGCCATCGAGGCTCGCCTGTTGATGAAGCTGGATGAATCTCAACTGGAGGAAGCCCAGTCTCTGGCCGAGCGCTACAAGGCCAAGTTCGTCACGCCATTCAAGTAATGCCCTCTCCCTGCCAGCACCGCTGGCAGGGTTTCACCCTGATACCGCCCTGGTGCTACAATCCGTCGCCAACCCAACCGATGGATCCGGACATGCCGATGCACCGCCCCTTTGCTGAAGAGTTTACCGACACCCGCCCGGCCTCACTGGTCAAGCGCCTGCTGGCCATGGTGTATGACGCATTGCTGGTAATTGCGATCTGGATGATTGTAGGTGGGGTCGGTGTCATGCTGAACGATGGCGAAGCGATCAGCGCCCAGACCAGTTCACCCTCAGCGGTTGCCCTGTTCAACTCGGCGCTGTTTTGTATCACATTTCTGTTTTTCGGCTTTTTCTGGACCCGCAATGGACAGACACTGGGCATGCTCGCCTGGCGCCTCCGAGTTCAGACACTTGAAGGCGGCCGCCTGAGCTGGAGCAAGGCGCTGGTGCGATTCCTCTGCGCCATCCCATCCCTGGGCCTGTGCGGCATCGGCCTGCTCTGGATGCTGTTCACGGATGAGCGCCTGAGCTGGCATGACCGCTGGTCAGGCAGCTGTATTGTTCAGCTGCCCAAACCCTCACCACAAAAACCGTAATCAATCTGAAGTTTAACCCGCTCGACGCAGCAGCCAGCCACCTGCCACCATGCACAGCAGCACTGGCAGCACTACTGCGATGAAGGGTGGGAAGCCAAACACGGTACTGGCCGGACCAAGCAGGTCCTGTGCAAATTTGAACAGTAAACCGAACACAACCCCCGCAATCACCCGCTGGCCGACCGTCACGCTGCGCAGTGGACCAAAAATGAATGAAACACCAATCAGCACCAGTGCCAAAATTGCCAGGGGCTGCAACAGCTTGGTCCAGAACGCCAGCAGATAGGTATCCGCATTGACCCCCTGGGCCTGAAGATAACTCGAATAGGACCAGAGGCCACTGATCGGAAGATCCACCGGTTCAACCACGATCACCGACAGAAGATCGGGCGTCAGTCCACTCTTCCATGACTCTTGAGACTGCTGCGACGCTTGGGTACGCCCTTCTTCGGTGAACTCGGTCGTGCTCACATCCTCTAACTGCCACCGCTCCGACTCATAGCGCCCAATTCGCGCATAGCTCGCCTCTGCCAGTTGGCGGGACTCATCAAACCGATAGCGGGTGACGCCATGAATCACGCCCCCCGGTTCTACCGCATTGATATGAATAAAGAGGCGATCTTCACGGTGCCAGATACCATAGCGTGAACTCAGCGCACCACCACCGGCCTGTGCAAGCGCCTTGAGACTTTGGGCACGCTGCTCGGTATAGGGCGCGATAAACTGCCCCAACACCAGCGCGAACAGCGCCAACACCAGCACCGGCTTGAACACCGCAACAAGAATGCGTCGGGTAGAAAAACCTGCCGCTCGCATGACAGTAAGTTCACTGTGACTGGCCAGCATACCCAGGCCAATCAGGCAACCCACCAGACTGCTCAAGGGGATAAACTCATAAATCCGGCGCGGAGTAGTCAGCATCAGGTATTCAAGCACACCCACAAAGGTGTAGTGATCATCGACATCATCCAGCTGATCCAGCAGCGCCGAGACAAGGTCCAGACCGACCACCACCAGCAATACAGCCAAAATGGCGCCAATAACATGACGGGCAATGTACCACTCAAGCTTCATCATGCAGACTTCCTCCAACTGACATGCGGCAGACGCTTCCGGACACGATTGATCTGTGCGCCCCAGAAACGCTCCACCAGAATCAGATTGGCAGCCAGTGCCAGGAAGATCGCATGCACCAGCCACAGCAGCCACACGCCAGCCTCGCCATCCTCAACGGCTGAACGCGCACTGGTCAGCAATGATAGATAGAGCAGGTACAAGACAATGGACGGAATCAGTTTGGCAAAGCGGCCCTGACGTGGATTGGTTCGGCTCATCGGCACCGCAATCAATGTCACGATAAAGGCCAGCACCGGCAAAGACAGGCGCCAGTGCAACCGGGCCTGTTCACGCGGCTGCTCGCTGTCTACGAGTGCCAGCGTCGGCTGTGCATCCAGCTCCGTCACCTCACGCGCCAACTCTGCCTCGGGCAGGCTTATGCCGTACTCCCGATAACCGGTGCGGGTATACTCCGCTGAGCCGGGCACACCATCAAAGCGATACCCCTGCTGCAGCACCAGAAAGCGACCACCATATTCCGGCAAAATGACGCGCTCAGCCTGCTCAGCCAACAGCACCACCGGTTCGCCGTTCTCGTTTCGCTGTGCAATAAACACCTCGCGCAGCTGGCCGCTTTCGCTGTCAAACGATTCAGCATAGGTGACCTGCCGGCCGCCCGTCTGAGACTGGAACCGGCCCGGTGTCAGCAGCTCCAGTTCGCTTCTGGACTCTTGAATACTGAAGATCTCTTCCGACTTGGTAGCACCAAGGGGAGCAAGCCAGAGCGTCATCACCGCCACCAGCAGTGCCACCAGCGAAGCCGGCCCAAGTGCATACAGCACCAGCCTTTTTTGACTGATGCCACAGGCCCTCAACACCACCATCTCGCTGTCGAGATAGAGACGTCCGAACGCCAGCAGAATGCCGAGAAAAAGTCCCAGCGGCAGCAAAAGTTCGAGAAAACCGGGAATACGCCAAAGCAGGACCCAGAACACAAAAGCTGCATCCAGCTTGCCGGTCGCAGCATCGGCCAGATATTTAATCAGGCGTGCACTGGTGATAATCAGCAGCAGTACAGAGGTAACAGCCAGAGTTGAAATCAACGCCTCACGGGCGAGGTAACGGAAGATAATCAAAACAGATTCCCTTTCACCGCCATGGTTTCCAATCGGAGAAATGGTTTATAGTGCGCGTTGGATCTAGCTATGAACTGCGCGGCACAACGTTCGGCACCGGACCGGTTACATCACCGGGATGCCTGACATCAAGCAAGCCCCGCATTATCACCCAATCAGTCTGCAATGTCTTGTACGGAGTCGTCATGGATTTTGAGATTATCAACGGCAGTGTCGAAACACTGGAAACCGAATGCATCGTAGTTGCACTGGAAGCCGAGGGTAAACTCTGCCCCTCCGCAGAGGCGATCGACACGGCTGCCAACGGCTACCTGAGCGACCTGATCAACAGTGGCGACATCAGTGGCAAGGCCGGTGAACAGCTGCTGCTGTTCAAGGTACCGGGCATCAAGGCCAATCGTGTCCTGCTGGTGGGTTTGGGCAAGCCTGAGGAGCGCAAGGATCGTCATTACCGCAAGCTGATCAAGGGCATCACCGCCACCCTGAAAAAATCGGGCATCGGCTCAGTACTGTTTGCACTCGATGGCTGCGCCAGCGAACAGGACGATGTGTACCGCGAAACCCGTCAGCTGGTGGAATGGATCTCGGCTGATTTCTATCAGTACGATGAGACCAAGAGCAAGAAAGCCGATCCGATCAAGCTTGAACAGATCATGATCAAGCTTGACGAAGAGGACATCGAACTGGGTGAAGGCGCCCTGCTCGATGGCGTGGCCATCGCCAACGGTGTTGATACAGCCCGCGAAGTGGGCAACCTGCCGGGTAACATCTGCACACCTGTCTATCTGGCCGAGCGTGCACAGGCGCTGGCGGAAGAGTTCGAGGAATTGCAGGTCAATGTGCTGGATGAAGAGCAGATGGCCGAGCTGGGCATGAACGCACTGCTGGCTGTTGGCAAAGGCAGCGCCCAGCCTTCACAGCTGATCGTGATCGAATACCGTGGCGGCGAGGACGATGAAAAGCCCCATGCACTGGTCGGCAAAGGCATCACCTTTGACACTGGCGGCATCAGCCTGAAGCCGGGCGCCGGCATGGACGAGATGAAGTTCGACATGTGCGGTGCGGCCAGCGTACTCGGTACCATGGAAGCGCTGGCCGAGATGCAGCTGCCGATCAACGTAGTTGGTATCATTGCCGCCGCCGAGAACATGCCCGGCAGCAAGGCCACCAAGCCGGGTGATATCGTCACCACCATGTCCGGACAGACCGTTGAGATTCTCAACACCGATGCCGAAGGCCGTCTGGTGCTGTGTGATGCACTCACCTATGCCGGTCATTTCGAGCCTCAATCCGTGGTCGATATTGCCACCCTGACCGGTGCCTGCATCATCGCCCTGGGCCATCAGGCTACCGGCGTACTTTCCAACAACGAAGAACTCGCCTCCGCACTGCTGGAAGCCGGTGACTATGCAGCCGACCGCGGCTGGCCGCTGCCGCTGTGGGATGAGTTCCAGGAGCAGCTGGACTCCAACTTCGCTGATATCGCCAACATCGGTGGCCGAGCGGCAGGCACCATCACCGCAGCCTGCTTCCTGTCCCGCTTTACCAAGGAGTACAACTGGGCTCACCTGGATATCGCCGGTGTTGCCTGGAACAGCAACGGCAAGGAGAAGGGCGCAACCGGACGCTGCGTGCCCATGCTGTGTCAGTACCTGCTGGATTTAGCCGAGCAGGTCGAGATTGACGAGCACGACCACGACCACGGGGAATAAGCGTGTCCCGCGCAGACTATTACATTCTGCCGGACACCGAGCCCGAAAGCCGGGCGGCCTTTCTGTGCCGCCTGTGCGAAAAAATTCTCGGGCTCGGTATGCGTGTGTTCATCAGTACCGAGCACGAGACAGCGGCACGCCAGCTGGACCAGCAGTTGTGGACCGCACGTCCACAGAGTTTCGTCCCCCATGTTCTGCTGGGTGGACTGCCCGCCTCACCGATCGAGATCGGCTGGGGTGAGCAGTTGCCGAATCACCGTGAAGTCTTTATCAACCTGTCTGGCAGGCTTCCCGATACCGCATTCGAATTCGAACGCCTTGTCGAGATCGTTATTCAGACCCCCGAGGTGCTGGCCGCAACCCGCGAAAACTATGCGCGCTGCCGCGACCATGGCCTTGAGCTGCACCGAACCGACATGCGTCACCGCAGCTGAGTTGCCTATACTGCATCCGTGACACAAGGAGCCCCGCCGGATGAAAAAGCTGCTCACCTTCCTGTTATTGTTAATCCTTGCCGGCATGGCCCTTTACTGGTTCAACCGGCCCAAGCCCATTGAAGTCACACTGACCAGCGTTGAAACCGGCGTTGTGGAACAGCTCGCCGCCAACAGCCGTGCCGGCACCGTCCGTGCCTGCCGCCGTTCTCGCCTGTCGATGCCTCAGGGTGGTCGCGTCGAGCGCCTGCTGGTTGACGAAGGCGATCACGTGGAACAGGGGCAGGCCCTGCTGGAACTCTGGAACCGCGATATCAAGGCACGCATGGATGAAGTGGCCGCCACCCTCAGGGCCCGCGAGATTCATGCCAGCGCCCTCTGTGATACCGCCGCTCTGGCACAGCGTGAAGCGCGCAGAACCGAGTCACTGGCCCGTGAGCGCCTGGCTTCTGATGAACTGCTGGATCAGCGCCAGACCGAATCCCGCCGTGCCGCATTGGCCTGCGAGGAAGCCCGGGCGCTGACTGAGCAGGCCGAGGCCACGCTCCGACTGCATCAGGTGCTGTTGGAAGAAACCCTGCTCAAGGCGCCCTTTGCCGGGGTCGTCGCCGAAATCAATGGCGAGGTGGGCGAGTACGTCACCCCCTCCCCGCCCGGCGTCCCCACACCGCCGGCCGTTGACCTGATCGACGACAGCTGCCTGTATGTGCGCGCCCCCATCGATGAAGTCGAGGCCGCACGGCTGGCGATGGGTCAGCCGGTGCGCATCACGCTGGACGCCTTCCGAGGCCAGAGTTTTGCCGGCGAGGTCTCGCGCATTGCGCCCTTTGTCTCCGAGCTGGAAAAGCAGGCCCGCACCGTCGATGTGGATGTTCGCTTCACCCCACCACCCACCGATGCCCACCTGCTGGTCGGATACAGTGCCGATATTGAAGTGATCATCCAGCAGCACGCAGACGTGCTGCGTGTGCCGACTGAAACACTGCTGCAGAACAACCGCGTGCTGCGCTATGACGACGACAGCGGCACCCTGCAGGCCGTGCAACTCAAGACCGGACTGGGCAACTGGACCTGGACCGAGGTGATCGAGGGACTTGAAGCCGGCGATCGCATTCTGCGCTCACTGGACAGCGGCGCGGGCGATGGCGCCCGGGTGGTACCGGCGCCATGATCCGGTTGCAGCAACTGTGCAAGCGTTACCAGTTGGGGGACGAACCGGTACAGGCGCTGGACCATGTGGACCTTGAGATCGAAGCCGGTGAGTACCTCTCCGTCATGGGCCCCTCCGGCTCCGGCAAGTCCACCCTGCTGAACATGCTGGGACTGCTGGACACCCCCGACAGCGGACACTACTGGCTCGACGACACGGACATGATGACGCTGAAAGAGGAAGCCCGAGCCGCCGAGCGCAACCGTCGCATCGGCTTCGTGTTTCAGGCCTACCATCTGATTGACCGTCTGACCGCCCGCGAGAACATTGAGCTGCCACTGGTGTTGACCGGCACCGAACCGTCCGCGCGCCGACCGCGGGTGGACGAACTGCTCACGCGGCTGGGACTGGAACGCCACGCCAACCACCTGCCCCATCAGCTCTCCGGCGGTCAGCGGCAGCGCGTTGCCATCGCCCGTGCCGTGATCCGCAAACCCGGCCTGCTGTTGGCAGACGAGCCCACCGGCAACCTCGACAGCCACTCGGGACAGGATGTGATCGAACTGCTGGAAGAGCTGAACACGGATGGCATCACCCTTGTGATCGTCACCCACGATGCCGCCATGGGCAAGCGTGCCCGGCGCAGGCTCTGGATGCAGGATGGTCGTCTGCTGAAGGATGAGCGAGATGCAGGCCACTGATCTGATCCGATTCAACCTGCGCCTGCTCACGGGGCAATGGTTTCGTACGTTGATGACCCTTCTGGCTACAGCCGTCGGTGTCTCGGCCGTACTGCTGTTGACCGGCATGGGGGAAGGCGCACGCCGCTTCGTGCTGGAAGAGTTCAGTCTGTTGGGCAACGATGTGCTGATCGTGCTGCCGGGGCGCAAGGAAACCACCGGGGGTCTGCCACCCCTGACCGGCGAAGGCACGCGCGACCTCACGCTGGATGATGCCCGAGCGGTACTGGGGCTGCCGGGGGTCAAGGCCGTTGCCCCTCTGGTCGTTGGGCTGACGCAGGCGGAAGCCAACGGTCGCAACCGGGAATTGATGGTGGTCGGCACCAGTGCAGCATTTTTCCAGATTCGTCAGCTCAGCGCCGCCCAGGGACGTCTGCTGCCCACGCTGGAACTGGAGCGGGCCGAGCCGGTATGTGTCATCGGCCAGGGCGTGCGAGAGGACCTGTTCGACCAGACACCGGTACTGGGTCGCTGGCTGCGCACCGCTGACCGACGCTGCCGCGTCATTGGAGTACTGGAAAAGCGCGGTGTCTCCCTCGGCACGGACATGAGCGAAGCGGTGATCATCCCGGTCGCCAGCGCACAGCAACTGTTCGATACCCAGGGACTGTTCCGACTGTTTGTGCAGGTCCGTCATGTTGACATGACCGATGACGTCAAGCCGGCCATTCTTGATCTGATTCAGGCGCGACATCAGGGTGAGCGGGACGTCACCCTGATCACCCAGGACAGCCTGCTGGGTGTGTTCAATGACATTCTGCACCTGCTGACACTGGCGGTCGGTGCCATTGCGGCCATCAGTCTGGTGGTCGCCGGCATTCTGATCATGAACATCACCCTGATCAGCGTCAGCCAGCGCACCTCGGAGATCGGGCTGCTCAAGGCTCTGGGCGCCAGCGAGCGTCAGGTACACCGCCTGTTTCTCAGCGAGGCGCTGATGATGGCACTGCTGGGTGCCGCACTGGGTGTACTGATCGGTTATGCGCTGCTCTGGACCGGTCACTGGCTCTGGCCGCAGTTCCCGGTGTCGGTTCCGGGGTGGGCGCTGATCGGGGCCATCCTGCTGGCCATCGCAGTGGCATTGCTGTTTGCCTGGCTGCCGGCACGCAAGGCCGCCCGCCTGCCCCCCGTTCTGGCACTCAAGGGCATTACCGATGCGCAGCGCTGACTATATCCGCCTGACCCTGACCAGCCTGCGCGCCAGCCGCATGCGCAGCAGCCTGACCATTCTGGGTATCGCCATCGGCATCTGTGCGGTGGTGCTGCTGACGACGCTGGGCGCAGGCATTCGGCTCTATGTGCTGGAAAACTTTTCCCAGTTCGGCACCCGCATCATCGCCATCAACCCGGGAAAATCCCAGACCGGCGGCACCGGGGGCCTGCTCGCCAGCACCCGCCCTCTGCTGGTTGAGGATGCCTGGAGCCTGCAGTCTCTGCCCTTTGTGGAACATGTGGTTCCGGTGGTTCAGGGCAGCGGCGCCATTGAATTCGGCCGGCGTGTACGTCACACCGACATTATCGGCAGCGGCAGCGACATGGCAGCGGCCTGGCGCTTCGAGATCGCTCAGGGCCGCTTTCTGCCCGACAGTCGCAACGGTTATCCACAGCCCTGGGCAGTACTGGGCCACAAGGTCAAACAGGAACTCTTTGGCACACAGAATGCGCTTGGCCAGTTCATCCGCGTAGGGGGCGAACGCTACCGGGTGGTGGGAGTCATGACCGAGAAGGGACAGATGCTGGGCTTCGATCTGGACGACATTGTCTACATCCCGGTGGAGCGCGCGCTGAGCCTGTTCAACCGCAGCGGCCTGATGGAAATCGACGTGACCTATCGGCCCGGGATCAGCGCATCCGCCATGGCTGAACAGGTTCGCCAACGGCTGATTGACCGCCATGGCGTGGAGGACTTTTCCCTCATCACCCAGGATGAGATGCTGAAGAGCCTTGATCGTATTCTCGGTATCCTGACGCTGGCCGTTGGTGGACTGGGCGGCATATCCCTGCTGGTCGGCGCCATCGGCATCGTGACCATCATGGTCACCACCGTACATGAACGCCGCGCCGAAATCGGCCTGCTGCGCGCCGTTGGCGCAACCCGTCGACAGGTAATGTGGCTGTTTCTGGGTGAAGCCGTGCTGCTCTCCCTGCTGGGTGGCATCGCCGGCATTCTGCTCAGCGGTCTGGCACTGGCCGCACTGGCCTTGGGCATCCCCGGTCTGCCCATACAGCTTGACCCGTTTTACCTGCTGCTGGCACTGGCACTTTCCGCACTGGTGGGGCTTATCTCGGGCGTATTGCCGGCCAAGCGCGCCGCCGGTCTAAACCCGGTGCTGGCGCTGCAGAGTGAGTGAGGCGGATGCACAGGTGCTGCGTTTAGATTGGGCGGCGGTGGTTAGCCTCGGCGGATTGAAAAGTTCTGGTGTTGGCCCGTTGCAGACGTTAGGCGTACCGTAGCAAGTCACGAGCGATCGACAAAAGCGGCCATTGAGAAATCTGATGGACCAACGAACGTTTGACAGTGGCCAATCATTTATTGAACTTGTGGTTCCTCACATCGAAACATCATTTGATGTCGTTACCCTTCAGGCATGTTAATGATGATTAACGCGCCTATTTTAAAACACAGCATCAGTGATGTTCCCTAACAACTTCTATGCGGCTGGCTCAAGTGAGGTTGACACGTTCTGTGCATATCTGAATCCTGACGTAGGTTCCGCCAGTACTGCCTGTTGAGATACCGCTGATCACCGTCACTTTTCTTAACACACGGCTAGAGCAAATCTTTACGCCTCCCCAAGGCTAGAAAGCTGGTGAAAACGCAGAGAGGCCTCACCAATCGCCTTCGAAACTGAGTGATAAGTGACTCTAGCCGCGAACACAATAGTCATCTCTGAAAAGGACCCAACACTACAACAAGCAGCGTCATCATGGCAGTATCTGTGTTCTGCTACTTGTGTCTTGAGTGCCTCAGCTGTGTAATCAACATGTTAAGCACCCTCACAAAAACTCTTAACAGCAATAAAAAGCTCATTAGTATTCAAAGGAAGAATGCCTGTGTCAGAAGCCTTTTTCGAAAAGCCTATCCTCAATAGTCCATACGAGTACCCCAGCCGCCACTGGGAACTGGACGAGAGTGGCCAACCGGTAAAAGAAGTTAATCGCAGGCGTTCTGCCAGCTACATCACTCCCGTGCCGAAGGCAAAGCGTCAAAAAGCTCCCAAGGCCCAGGAAGCGCTGAACTTTGGCGCGGACGTCAATTCGGATGCTAGCTATGACCCGATGCCATTCATCAACGATCTGCGCAAGGAAATTGATGCTTGGCGATTGCTCCCCGAGGGAAAATGGGGCGTTACTGCTGAAACTGCTCGTTTGCTCAAGCATTGGCGCGGTGATCACTTCTCCGGCATTCGCCCATTCTTTTGTCAGGTCGAGGCGGCAGAAGTGGCCATCTGGCTAACAGAAGTCGCACCACGCTCTTCGGTGCGGGGCAAATACTTTCTCGATCACCTGCAAAACGCTAACGAAGGCTCCAATCCGGGCCTACTGCGTCTTGCGCTAAAGCTTGCCACAGGCGCCGGTAAAACTACTGTTATGGCCCTGCTGATTATCTGGCAAACCATTAATGCAGTGCGCTACCCAAAAAGCACCCGGTTCACCAAAGGCTTTTTGCTGATCGCGCCCGGTATCACCATTCGTGATCGCCTGCGTGTGCTACTGCCTAACGATCCGGAAAACTACTACGATACCCGAGATTTGGTGCCAAAAGAGTTTTTGCGAGAAATCCAGCAGGCTCGCGTGGTCATCACCAATTACCACGCCTTTAAGTTGAAAGAAAAAATCGAGCTATCCAAAGGCAATCGCGAATTTCTGCAAGGTCGTGGTGAAGAGCTACAAACTCGTGAAACCGAAGGCCAGATGCTCAATCGAGTGCTTAAGCCACTAATGGGCATGAAGCACATCATGGTGATCAATGACGAAGCCCATCACTGCTATCGAGAACGCCCGGCAACAGAAAACGAAGAAGGCGAGCTGAAGGGGGATGACAAGAGCGAGGCCAAGGAAAACAACGAAGCCGCACGTTTATGGATTTCCGGTATCGAAGCGGCCACCCGTCACTTTAAGAACCTGCGTATTATCGATCTTTCTGCAACTCCGTTTTTCCTGCGTGGTTCCGGTTACTCTGAAGGCACTTTGTTCCCCTGGACGATGAGTGATTTTTCACTGATGGACGCCATCGAATGTGGCATCGTCAAGCTGCCTCGCGTGCCCGTGGCCGATAACCTGCCCGATGGTGAACTGCCCAAGTATCGCGAACTCTGGGAACACATCCGAACCAAGATGCCAAAAAAAGGCCGTGGCAAATCCGGTGCACTCGACCCGCAAAAGCTACCGACCCTGCTGAATGGTGCACTGGATGCACTGTATGGTCACTACAAGGCTACCTACGATATCTGGACCAAGGCAAATATTCCCGTGCCACCCTGTTTTATCGTGGTCTGTAACAACACTACGACGTCCAAGCTGGTGTATGACTATATTTCAGGCTATGAGCGCAAAAACACGGACGGCGATATCGATGTAGTGCCAGGTAAGCTGGAGCTGTTCCGCAACTATGACGAAAATGGTAATGCTTTTGCCCGCCCTCGTACCTTGCTGATTGATAGCGGCCAGCTTGAGTCTGGTGAAGGATTGGACCCAACATTCCGTAAGGCTGCATCCAAAGAGATTGAGCTGTTTCGGCGCGAAATTCTCGAGCGCACAGGTGACCAGAAACAGGCGGACAACATCTCTGAAGCCGACCTCCTGCGCGAAGTTATGAACACCGTCGGCCAAAAAGGTAAACTGGGAGAAAGCATCCGCTGCGTAGTATCGGTGTCCATGCTCACCGAAGGATGGGATGCCAACACTGTTACTCATGTATTGGGTGTGCGTGCCTTTGGCACCCAACTACTGTGCGAACAGGTGATGGGGCGGGCACTGCGCCGTCAAAGCTACCAGCTCAATGAGGATGGCAAATTTGATGCCGAATACGCGGATGTGCTGGGAATTCCGTTCGATTTTGCCAGCCAGCCGATCACGGCAGACCCCAAGCCGCCCAAACCAGTCACGCGTATTAAGGCGGTCTCTCCAGACCGTGATGCTCTTACCATTCAGTTCCCGCGCGTGGATGGTTACCGCATTGATATTCCCGAAGCTGGGTTGAAAGCCGAGTATAATGACGACCATAAACTCAAACTCACTCCGGAGCTGGTAGGCCCTTCTCTAGTCGAACAGGCAGGTATTGTCGGTGAAACCGCCGAACTCAGCGTCAAGCACCTGAAGGAAGTACGATCATCAACACTGAACTTCGATTTGGCAGCTAAACTGGTACGCAAACTGGCTAAACCGGGCGAACAGCCACCAAGCAGCCTGTTTCAGACGGCTCGTCGTCTGGTCAAGCAATGGTTAAGGGAGTGCCTGACCTGTGTGGGTGATACCTACCCGGCGCAGTTGCTTTACCCGGAACTTACGGATCTTGCTTGCGAGCGCATTATGGCGGGTATCGTCTACACCGGCCTGCAGCAACAGCGTTCCGTACTGGCTGTAACCGACCCCTACAACCCCATTGGTAGTACAGCTCATCTGGCTTTTAACACCAGTAAGGATGACCTTTGGGAGACCGCAGCGGATAAATGCCATATCAATTACGTCGTGCTGGATAGCAGCTGGGAAGCGGAACTGTGCCGTGTAGTCGAGCGCCACGATAAGGTGAAGTCCTATGTAAAAAACCATAACCTTGGCTTTGAGGTGCCCTACGAGATGGGCGGCCACAAGCGCACTTATGTTCCGGACTTTATACTCAAGATCGATGACGGCAAGACACTGCAGAAACAGGATTCCACTGGCGAGCTGATCGAAGTGCCGGATTACCTAAATCTGATTGTTGAGGTAAAAGGCTACCGGGGCGAAGATGCCAAACAGAAAAAACTCACCATGGACAGCTACTGGATACCCGGTATCAACCAACTGAACAAATATGGCCGCTGGGCCTTTGTGGAATTAACCGATCTATTCGCCATGCAAGACGACTTTGAACAGAAACTCAGCGAAGCCCTGAGCAGTGCTATTGACCAAGGGATTCAACAGGCACAACAGCCTGCTGCCCCACTGATCCACACTCCGGATAGCCACAAGATGCAGGGAGAGCAAGCATGAGCAAGCGAGCAGATAGTGAAAGTACTAGCGTTAGCGCCATCACCCATAGCGAAGCCACTCGCAAGAACAACCCGACCGCAGAGATGGGGCAGCTGATGGAAAAAGACCTGCAGTTGCCAAAGAAAGTCACCTATGAGCGAAACCCGGATCTCGACCCGCAACTGGTCTGGCGTGGCAAAGACCTGACCAACAGCTCGGATCTGGTGATCAATGCGCCGCCGCTCTACATTCAGGAAAAGGTGCATCCCAAGGTACTGATCGACGACCTTAAGCGTCATAGCCAGCAACTTGAAAGTGGCGACCTGGAAGAAGACGACGACCTGCAAGCGGATCTGTTCGCCGACTTTAACGGCCTGCCTAACGCCGACGCCCAGACCGAGTTCTACCAGCACGATCAACACTGGTCGAATCGTATGATCCTTGGCGACAGTCTGCAGGCTATGGCTTCACTAGCCGAACGCGAAGGCCTGCGTGGTCAGGTGCAATGTATTTATTTTGATCCGCCATACGGCATCAAATTCAACTCCAACTTTCAGTGGTCCACCACCAACCGCGACGTGAAAGACGGCAACGCCAGCCATATCACCCGCGAGCCGGAACAGGTGAAAGCTTTTCGCGATACCTGGCGCGATGGCATCCACTCCTACCTTACCTATCTGCGCGATCGCCTGACTGTAGCCAGAGATCTTCTTACCGAATCCGGCTCTATTTTTGTACAAATTGGTGATGAAAATGTCCACCGCGTAAGGGCATTAATGGATGAAGTGTTTGGGGAGGAGAACTACTTAAACACGATTACTTTCTTGAAGACTTCCAGTAGTACATCTGACTATCTAGGTGGAATTGCGGATTACTTGATTTGGTATGGTAAGGATCGTGATCGAACTAAGTTTCGACACCCTTTTTATAAAAAAGAGGTTGGGGCAGGCTCATTCGAGGCTTACAACAAGTCAATGGGAGCAGATGGAATTATTCTGCCCGCGACATCCGATACTAACCCTTTGGAAATTATTCGCATTGACAACCTTACTTCACAAAGCATTGGTCGAGATAAAGGGGAAGGTGCCGCATCTTGGTTTGGGGTGAGTATTAATGGAAAAGAAATCTATCCAAGCCAGAAAGTGCGTTGGAAAACCAATCAGACTGGGATGGAAAGACTGAAAAAATCCGATCGACTTTTTGCATCTTCAAATAGCCTTGGTTACGTGAGAAAACTGCATGATTTCTCAGTCGCCAAATACCAACAAGTCTGGACTGATACTGTAACTTCTGGATCCGCATTAGATAAGAATTATATAGTTGAAACTCTGCCTAAAGTCGTTGAGCGTTGCTTATTAATGACTACTGACCCCGGCGATTTGGTATTAGATCCAACCTGTGGCTCCGGTACCACAGCTTATGTGGCAGAACAATGGGGTCGTCGCTGGATTACTATGGACACCTCTCGTGTGTCTTTGGCTCTAGCGCGTGCAAGGATTATGGGGGCTCGCTATCCTTATTACCTGTTGGCGGATAGCCCGGAAGGCCAGCAGAAAGAAGCAGACATTACCCGTACAGCCAAGTCCACCACACAGCCCCGTGGTCGTATTAACCTCGGTTTTGTCTATCAGCGAGTGCCCCATATCACTCTGAAAAGCATTGCTAATAACCCGGAGATCGACGATATCTGGGAGCGATTTCAGCCCCAGCTGGAAGCCTTGCGCAGCCAGTTAAATCAGACATTGGGCACGGATTTTGAGGATTGGCAAATCCCTCGCGAACCCGGTTTTCCTTGGCCGGAAGCTCAGGCCAAGCTGCACACCAGGTTATTAGGGTTAATGACGGCTGACGAAACCGAGAAGAAACAGCTCACTGCATTGAAAAAACTCAACGAAGCACGCTTTGGCAAGGACAGCGGTCAGTATTACTCACTGGATTCCGTGCCAGAGAAAGCCTTTGACCTGTGGGCAGACGCCGGTTCTGAGGCCAATCAAACAGCCATCAAGCTGCATCAGCAATGGTGGAAGCTGCGTATTGAGCGTCAGCAAGAGATAGATGCCTCAATCGCTGCACGTGCGGACCAGGAATTCCTTTACGACAAACCCTACGAAGACAAAAAACGCGTACGTGTCGCCGGCCCATTTACCGTCGAAAGCCTGTCACCGCATCGCGCCTTGGGTGTAGATGAAAACGACGAACTGATCGACCCACTGGCGGATCAGGGCGAGACCTATTCCGATACCCAAACATTCGTCAATATCATGTTGGAAACCCTCAAGGTAGCCGGGGTCCAGCAGGCTCATAAAGAAGACAAGATTCAATTTAGTAGCCTGGAGATCTGGCCCGGCACCTATATCAGTGCGGTAGGACGTGTAGCTATTGATGAAGACGCCGAAGAACAAGGGCTTGAACAGCGCGCCGCGATTTTTATTGGCCCGGAGTTTGGCACCGTCTCCCGTGCCGATCTAGCCGCTGCCGCACGTGAGGCCGCGGATGGCGGTTTCGATTTGCTGATCGCCTGTGCTTTCAGCTTTGAAGCGCACACAACAGACTTCAACAAACTGGGGCGAATGCCGGTGCTCAAGGCACGTATGAACGCCGATTTGCATATGGCCACCGATCTGAAAGACACCGACAGGGCCAACTTGTTTGTGATTTTCGGTGAACCGGATATCGATATTCTTGAGACTGACAATGGGCAGTACCAGGTCAAGCTGCATGGTGTGGATGTATTTGACCCGTCCACCGGGGAGGTACGCAGTGATAATGCCGACGGTATCGCCTGCTGGTTCATCGACACCGACTACAACGAGGCCAGCTTCTTTGTTCGTCAAGCCTATTTCCTCGGGGCCAGTGATCCATACAAGTCGCTTAAAACCACTCTTAAGGCCGAAATCAACCCGGATACTTGGCAAAGCCTCAACAGCGATCTGTCACGACCGTTTACAAAACCGGCATCTGGCCGTATTGCAGTGAAGGTGATTAACCACCTCGGCGACGAAGTTATGAAAGTGTTCAGTGTTTAAAGCCAATGATTGAGACTACTCGTCTGTAACCATCTTAATGGAGTCGCAGGAGATGGAATTTCGCACCTCAGATACCTTTGCCAACAGCCTTGGCAACCTGACCAATCAGGAACAGAAAGCTGTTAAACAGGCCGCGTTCGATCTGCATATGTACATGGACACGCTGGACACTGCGCCAGCGGGTCTGCGTTTACACAAGGTCGATAAAAGCAAAGATCCGAACTTCTGGTCGGCTAGCGCCAATATGGACATACGGATCATTTTCCACCGCACCGAAGGCAGTATTTTGCTCTGCTATGTGGATCACCACGATAAGGCCTATCGCTGGGCTGCAAAGCGCAAACTGGAAACTCACCCAACTACAGGTGCGGCTCAGCTGGTGGAAGTGCGTGAAGTCCAGCGTGAAGTCCAGCGTGAAGAGCAGGCAGAGCCCGAACCATTTCGATATGCGTCCACTGAGCCCAAAATGTTTGCGCATGTCGCTGAGCCTCAACTGCTTTCCTATGGTGTTCCACAAGGCAGCCTAGCTGCTGTGCTGTCGGTAGCCACAGAGGATGATCTACTAGATCTAATTGATGTATTGCCATCAGAAGCAGCTGAAGCACTGCTGGAGCTATACGAAGGCAAAACACCGAAACCAGCTAGAAAAGCTGCACCCAACAGCAATCCGTTCAACCACCCAGACGCCATGCGTCGATTCAGAGTGCTGGAAGACATCGAAGCGCTGGAGCGGGCTCTGGATTACCCGTGGGATAAGTGGACGCTCTTTTTGCACCCCAGCCAGCAGGATCTGGTCGAACGCACCTTTAAAGGCCCCGCTCGTGTGACAGGCTCCGCTGGAACCGGTAAAACCATTGTGGCGTTGCATCGTGCCATGCATCTGGTCAGCGAAAGTGATGAAAAGCGGGTATTGCTTGCGACCTACTCCAGTTTGTTGGCCAACGTGTTGCGTGAACGCAGCAAGCGTTTGATCTCGGAAAAACGCAAACTTAGTCTGGGCGAACGACTAGAGGTGTATTCCGTTAGGGAAATCGCTGTACGCCTGTACAAAGCCAATCTCGGCAGTTTCAAGTTGGCTACAGAAGAGCAAGTCAAAGACTTGTTGGCGGATGCTGCAAAAGCCGAAAGCTCTCAGTATTCACAACGATTTTTGCAGGATGAATGGAATTACCTGATTGATGCCTCACAACTGCAAGACTGGGATGCTTATCGAGATATCAAACGCACTGGACGCAAAAGCCGCCTGAACGAAGATAAACGCAGACACTTATGGGCGATTTTTGAGCGAGTCTGGCAAGGACTGGATGAACAGCAGTTAATGACCGAGGCCGCCATGTATACTCGTCTGGCGGAAACACTGACACAGCAGCGTCGGATCATTTTTGATCATGTGTTGATAGATGAAGCACAGGACCTGACTATTCCCCAGCTGAAGCTGATTGCCGCGCTGGGACAAAATCGCCCTGACAGCTTGTTCTTTGCCGGCGACCTCGGCCAGCGGATCTTCCAACCAGGCTTTTCATGGAAAGCTCTGGGTATAGATCTGCGCGGTCGCTCCAGCACACTCAAGATCAACTATCGTACTTCCCATCAGATTCGTCGTCAGGCTGATAAGTTGCTCGACAGCAAAATCAGCGATAGTGACGGTAATATCGATGACAGAAGTGGAACAATCTCTCTGTTTAATGGCCCGGCGCCTGTAATCGAGCTATTCGAAGAACAGGAAGACGAAGTTCTGTTTGTCGCTGAGAAGATCCGTTGCTGGATCGACGACAATATCGCACCAGAGGAAATCGGGATTATGGTGCGTAGTCATGACCAGTTTGAGCGCGCGGAGAGGGCTCTGAAAGCTGCTGGAGCCGACTTCAATACCATGAGCCGCGCCATGGAATGGGTCACCGGCAAAGTCTCCCTCTGCACCATGCATTTGGCCAAAGGGCTGGAATTCAAATGTGTGATCCTGATGGCTTGCGACGATGATGTCTTGCCATTGACAGAGCGACTGGACTCAGTGATGGGAGATGATCAAGCGATGAAAGAGGTTGAAGATACAGAGCGACACTTACTGTATGTCGCCTGTACTCGCGCCCGTGATGAACTCGTAATATCCGGCATTGAGCCTGGGTCCGATTACTTAGACGATTTAATGTAGTGACATGCACACAGACCGCCCTCTAAGAGGGCGGTCTGCAAATGGCGCAGTCTTGACTGTCATGTCAGAGCAGAGACACCACACAGTCTTAACTCTCTGCGTATCGTTCTTATAATCAAAGCAAAAACCATGTTAATAACTATTAACATGTCTGAGCACCCAAGCAATAATCCCTTTGCGCACCACCAACTCGCCAGACACACCATCAACATGGAACGTGGCACACAACGAAGCACAGCGTCTGCTTTGGGTCGAAAGCCCCAGCTGACTAAGCCCCTTCCTAATGTCCGGTATGTGCGCAAATGCGCCAGCTGACTGCTCACACCAAACGAATACCTCCCCGCATCACACAACCCCCTGCCCCACCACCCTCCGGCTCTGCTCAATCAGATCTAGCAGAGTGTCCGCGTACCGGCTTGCGCGTTCTGAATCCATCCAGCGGGCGTAGTCGATCTGGCTCAGATTGTCCTGCTTCCCAAGCAGCCAAGAGGAATCAATGTAATCAACAATCAACGGCTCGTTGTCGTTCAGAAACGCCTCAAGCGCTTGCTGTGCAGATGACATGCCGCCTTCAGCCAGCTGGCCGGCAGGTCGGTTGAAGCGGAAGTTGTCGATCAGTTGTTCCAGCGTCATCGTCAGGCCGGGATGCTCTTCGCGTAGCGACATGAACTGTTGCATGAGTGATTCCAGGCGCGCTTTGGCATCGTTGATCAGGTTCTGACGGATATCATCGGGCTGGCTGTTGAGGTAGTCGACACCCTGCCAGGACAGTTCACGCAAGGTGCGACTGTTCGTCCCCTTTTCCCAGGGCTCAAGGCCGTATTGCTGATATACCAGCTGTTCGGCACGCCGGCCATTGGCCTCGATTTTTTGCCATTCCAGACGGCTTCGTGGAAATTCGTCCAGCTGAAGTTGCTTGTTTGCGATGGATTCAAGGCTGAGGCTGTGTTGCGCCACAAAGGCTTCCAGACGATCCTGTTGCGGATGCAGGCTGCCATCAGGCAGTTGGCCAACAGGATCACCATGTTTGATGTTATCGAGCAGATCCTGGAGGTTAACCTCGGGCTCCAGGTCCGACAGAGCATTGTAAAACTGATCCCTCATTGGCTGATACAGGGTTTGATAGGACTGAATCAATGCCTGTTTGTCGCTGTGATACAGCTGACCGGAAACGGCATTTTTCAACATATTCGCGTCGCCGATTCTCAAGCCAATTTCGATCAAGCGGTGTGCCAGATCGGCGTACGCCTGCGGGTCGAATGTATCATTGGCCTTATGGTGTGCAGTGACATCGTTAAACACCATGAAACTGGACAGATCATCGCTCAGACCGCCGGCACCGTCTCGGTCCAGTTGATATACCGCTGTATTGGCCAATGCATCGCTGCGTTCCCGAGCGCCTTCCAGCCCGGCGTAACGATGCATCTCAATGACCTGATCAACCGCTTCAGAGCGGGGTATCTGCTGTTGATCCAACCAATCCCCCAGGTGATCGGGCATCTGTTTCAGGTTCTCATAATGCTCCAGCATCGTTTCGATGTCGGACTGGTTGTCCTGCCAGAATTGATTCAGGCGTTCCTCTTTGGCAAGCCGCGTACCGTCAGCATTTTCACTGGGATGACGCCCGGCCAAAGCGTTCTCGGCCAGTTGATCAAGCTCCACCGAGACGGGAAAATCCTCGTCCAGCGCTTCGGCCAACCGGTAGGACAGGGTGAAATAGTCATCCAGATAAGCACCCGCGTAGCCGCGCCGCTGGGCAACCATCTGTTCAAGATAGCTGGCGGCTTCCACACCGGCGGGACCGGCTTCCATCAAGGCCCACCACTGATTGTTGGCCTGTTCACTCCACTGGGTGATTTCGAAGCGCTGCAGGCCCTCTTCTGACATCATCGCAAGCGTTGTCGTGTATTCCCCGACCAACCCCTGGGAAACCAAGTCATTGATCTCCTTGTGGATTGCCGTCCGCGCCTGAATTTGGCTCGGTGTGCTGTTCGGGATTAACGATGTGATGGAGATACTCACTTTGACGTCCTCTGCCTGCGTGATAAATACTCAAAAGCCGGATACACAGCATTTATCAGCAACGACTGTACCAACCCCGCATTTCCAGAGTGGTTTCAACACGTTCAGCGATGGGTACAGAACGAAGGGATGGGCAGAACCGGCAGACGCTTGCCGATCTATTTCTCTGGTATGACAGCCTGGCGGCAAAACGCAGCCCACGCCACGGACGGGCTCACGCGCCATACCTGCAGCATGACGGCGCTGAGGTTTAGAAGGGCCACCACCAGGGTGAGGATTTCAGACTGTGTCTGCAGCTTCTAAGCTGCTCGCCATACATCCGGGCGTTGGCATCCACCTTTCGGGCAACGCTGACCAGCCAGCCCTTGCTGTTATAGGTTTTGCGTTGCCAGCCACCGTGCCCTTCGTGGTACGCCAGATACTGGTTGTAGGCGTCCCACTTGGAGATACCCAAGGTCTTTTGCGACACGTCGGCATACCAGCCCATGAAATCGACGGCATCGTCGTAGTCATCACGGTCGGCGCCCCAGTTGCCGGTCTTGTCCTTGTACCAGTCCCACGTCTCGTCCTTGACCTGGGCATAGCCGTACGCGCTGGATACTCGCCACCACATGGGGATGCCGAGGAAGCTGTCGCGAGGAGGGGCGGCATTGTGCCTGAAGCTGGACTCCTGTCGCATGATGGCCAGCTGCACCTGAATCGGCAGGCCATACTTTCGTTCAACCGTCAGAGAAGCATCAAACCAGTCGGGCTTCTCGCGAAAGATCCGGCAGGCATTTTCCACATTGGACGGCGGTGTGGTCGCACAGGACGCCAACAGAAGAGGCAACATCAGACACAAACAGATTCTTTGCATACGTACACCAGCAACCGGATGAGCAGTTAAAACCGCTTCTGATACCGGTGGCAATAAGGCGTCTTGCCCGTGCGCACGTAGTAGTCCTGATGGAACTCTTCGGCACGCCAGAACGGTGCCATCGGCAGCACTCGCGTCACCACGTCCAGCCCCTGATTCTCCAACTGCGCAATCAGCTTTTCGCTGATGCCACGCTCTTCGTCATCCTGCACGAAAATGGCAGACGCATATTGAGGTCCGATATCAGGCCCCTGACCGTTTTCCTGAGTCGGGTCGTGAATCTCAAAGAACAGTTTGGCCAGTGTTTCGAAATCAACTTTTGCCGGGTCGTACAGCACTTCCACGGCCTCAAGATGACCGGTCTGCTTGCCGCAGACCTGTTCATAACTGGGGTTATCCACATGGCCGCCCATGTAACCGGACACAACCGACACCACACCAGGGTGCTGCTGCAGCAGGTGCTCAACCCCCCAGAAACAGCCGCCGGCGAAATAGGCGGTTTTCAGGGTACTGCCCTGCTGCTGTGCCAGTTCTTCGGCACTGATGAAGTCCATGGAGATGGAATTGACGCAATGGCGCACGTTCTTGCGTGTCAGCATTTCGCCTTCAAATACGTGTCCCAGATGACCGCCGCAGTTGGCACAGAGAATTTCGGTGCGGCGGCCGTCCGCATCCACCTCTCTGCGAACGGCGCCTTCAATTTCATCATCAAAGCTGGGCCAGCCGCAGTGCGAGGGGAACTTGTCTTCAGAGCGGTACAGGTGCGCCCCACACTGTTTGCAGGCATATACACCGGTTTCAAAATGCTCGTTGTACTGGCCGGTGAAAGGTCGCTCCGTCCCCTTTCTGATGATGACGTACTCTTCTTCAGGGGTCAGCTTTTTGTAGGACATGTTCTACCTCGGCACGGGAAATTGTGTGTTATTTTGCCGTTTCTTTCAGCAGCCACTGCTTGATGACGTCGGCCATCTCGGCACTCAGACTCGAGAACGCGTCGACGACATCGGCCAGCTCACTGCTGTCGGCAGGGCGGCTGAGATCCAGCGAGGTTTCAGCCAGGATGGCACGCCCATTGGCTTCTACCAGCTGCAGGTGGCCGCGGATCACAACCGTGGGCACCCCTTGATGATATTCGGTCTGAAAGGCGTCCAGTCGGGATACCAGCACGCGGTCCGCTGCCAGACGCACTTCGTCTCCGCTGATCTGACTGAAGCGGCTGTCCCGCTGCAGGGCCGAAATCAGCTGATCTCGCCACAGCTCCGGTATCGCACTGTTCCAGCGAGCGCCCGCATATACACTTGGGGGCTTGCCTTGCGGTACCACCAGCATGTGACGGCCATTGAGCAGATCCGGGGTTTGGGGGCGCAGTACTCTCAGGCTTTCCACCTGTACGCTTTGACCCGCGACGGCGGGTGCAGGTTCCAGCGTCCAGCTCTGTACCGGCTCAGTCGAGGGCAACCAGCTACAGCCTGCTACGCCCAATGCCAGCAACCCCGTCAACAACAGATGTTTCATATACACACTCTCCCTCACGGTGTGAACTCAGGTGCAGGCGGGCGCCCGGTCAGGTATGCGGCCGGGTCTTCCTCCAGTCTCGACAGTATGCGGTTCAACGTTCCCAAACTGCGTTGCAGCTCCTGCATGACCGGGCCGATCTCAGCCATTCCCTGCAGGCCGTTGTCCAGTGCGCTCGCATTGCGGCTCAGCAGGCGCTCCAGCTGTTCACCGCTCTGCGCCAGCGACTGCATCGCCCTGCGCCCATCCACCACCATCGGCGCCCCCTGATCGGACAGCAGCCGGTCGGCATGGCTGATCAGTTGGGTCGCGGCCTGCAGAACCTTTTGTGCCTCTTCAGCCGTTGTGCTCAGGTTGTCCAGCGTCTCACCCACCCCCGATCTGGATTCGACCAGCTCCTCGGACACCTGCTCCAGGTTATGGATAATACGACCAATGCGGTCGATGTTTTCCGGTGACAGCAATTCAGCCCCTTGCTCTACCAGTTCGTTCACACCTGTGAGCAGCGCTTCGCCGTTACCCAGCAATGCCCCGATCGGTGATGGATCGGCCTCGATCACCGGCGGTCCTTCCTTTGGCCGCTCCAGTGCGGGGGCCTGCGGGTTGTCGGTACTGAGCAGAATATTGGCTGCTCCGGTAATGTTGGCGATCGCCAGCCGCGCACGTGTCCCCTGGTTGATCGGGGTGACGGAACTGACCTCCATGTCTGCCAGAACGCGGCGAGGGTCAGCCGGGTCCAGCTGAAGCTGTTTTACTTCACCCACGCGCAGGCCGTTGTACTGCACCAGGCTGCCCACGGTAAGGCCTGTTACCGCCTCGTTGAAGACGACGCGATAGCGCCGTGTTTCCTGCTGCTGTCCGGACTGCACCAGCCAGATGCCAAAAAACAGCGCCGCCAAAAGCCCCGCCAGAGTGAACAGTCCAATCAGCACATGATGTGCACGTGTTTCCATGCTTACCTCTCCCCTGCCGCCGCGTAGGCGGCACGACCTCTTGGGCCATTAAAATAGGCCTGTATCCATTCATCGTCATGGCGAGATACACGCTCGGGCGTATCCGCGACCAGCACCCGCTTTTGTGACAGTACCGCGATACGGTCGCAGGCGGTCCAGAGTGAATCCAGATCATGCGTCACCATGAACACCGCCACCCCTAGTGCGTTGCGCAGGGTCAGCAGCAACTGGTCAAAATCGGCGGCGCCGATGGGGTCCAGCCCTGCGGTGGGCTCGTCCAGAAACAGCACATCCGGGTCGAGCGCCAGTGCCCGGGCCAACGCAGCACGTTTCACCATACCACCGGACAGTGAAGCCGGGTACAGATCACCGGCATGTGACGCAAGCCCCGTCAGCGCCAGTTTGACCTCCGCCAGCGCCTCGGCATCGGCACGGCTCAATCCGGCATGTTCGATCAGCGGCAAGGCCACATTTTCCCGAACGGTCAGCGAGCTGAACAACGCGCCGCCCTGAAACAGCACCCCCAGACGCTGCTCAAGCCGGGAGCGTCTTGCCCCTGACAATGCCAGCAGATTCTGACCGAACAGGCGAATCTCACCCGTACTCGGACGGTTCAAACCCACAATCGAGCGCAGCAGTACCGACTTGCCGGTACCCGAACCACCCACCACACCCAGGATCTCACCAGGATACAGATCGAGATCCAGATGCTCATGCACCGTGTTGCGACCAAAACGGTTGCACAGGCCACGCACCTCAATCAGCGGGGACGGCTTGATATCCTTTGTCATCACCACCCCATCTCCATGAAAAACAGCGCCGCCAGCGCATCCAGCAATATCACCATAAAGATTGACTGAACCACAGCGGAGGTTGTGTGACGCCCGACGGATTCGGCGCTGCCACTGACCTTGAAGCCTTCCATGCAGCCGATCACGGCCACCACAAAGGCAAACAGCGGCGCTTTCACCAACCCGACCAGATAGTGCTTCAGCGGTACATCCGCCAGAATGCCGAAGAACTGCCCCAGTGGAATGTCCAGCGATACCAGCGCCACCAGTGCACCACCGGTCAGGCCGGATATAATCGCCACGAAGGTCAGCAGCGGCAATGTAATCAACAGTGCCAACACCCGCGGCACCACCAACAGCTCCATGGGGCTGAGCCCCAGCGTTCGCAATGCATCCAACTCTTCGTTGGCTTTCATGGAACCGATCTGAGCGGTAAACGCACTGGCCGTTCGACCCGCCAACAAGATGGCCGCCAGAATCACACCAAACTCTCGCAAAAAGGCGTAGGCCACCAGATTGACGGTATAGATTTCGGCGCCAAATTCACCCAGTACTGTCGCCCCCAGAAAAGCCACCACGGCACCCACCAGAAAGGTGAGCAGCGCCACGATCGGGACCGCATTGAGTCCGGTTTCGTGAATCTGATTCACCAGTGCGGTCATGCGCCAACGCCATGGCCGCAATACAATGCCGAACAGCGTCTGCAATACCAGTCCGATAAAGCCGCTCAACTCCCAGAAGTGGCGGAATACGATCTCGCTTTGCTGGCCAAGATGCGCCAATGCGGCAATCAGCGGCGAGGGCTTGGGTGAAGGCTCTGCCGGTTCTCGCAACAACGCCTTTATCACCACCTGCAGCAACCCTTTGCGCTCGGGTTGCAGCGTCTGGCTCTGTTCGATCAGAGTGCGCAGTCGATCCGCACCGAACCAGTTTGCCAGCAGCGTTGCGCCAGCCGTATCCAGTGCCTGAATGTCCTCCAGCTGCAGCACACAATCCCACTCGGGGGACGACTGCTGCGCAAGCATCTGCTTCAGATGCCGATAGTGAGACAGCGTCCAGCTGCCACCCAGACACACCCGCTGGCCGTGCCACTCAATCCACCCGGGGGCGGTATCGGTTGTCATCGCCGGTTTTTGCATCCCTGTATGCACCTGAATAGCCTGTTTAAAGGCTCATTTTCCTCCCCCTGCCCCTTTGCTGCAATAGCGAAGGCTCCGAGCCCTGTCACCCGGGAATGCCGCACTGTATAATGGCGGGTTTCGACAGCGCCAACGAATCAGAGATACGGACCCCAATGGACAAGACCTACCAGCCACACGATATCGAGAAATCCTGGTACCAGACCTGGGAAGAGAAGGGTTACTTTGCACCCTCCGGTGAAGGCGACGCCTACTGCATCATGATTCCGCCGCCCAACGTCACCGGCAGCCTGCACATGGGCCACGCCTTCCAGCACACCATCATGGATGCGCTGACCCGCTACCGCCGCATGCAGGGCCGCAACACCCTGTGGCAGGTGGGTACCGACCACGCCGGCATCGCCACGCAGATGGTTGTTGAACGCAAGCTGGCCGCCGAGGAAGAACTGACCCGCCACGACTTGGGACGCGATGCCTTTATCGAGAAAATCTGGGAGTGGAAGGAAGAGTCCGGCGGCACCATCACCCGCCAGATGCGTCGTCTGGGCAACTCCGTGGACTGGCCCACCGAGCGCTTCACCATGGATTCCGGTTTCTACCGTGCGGTACAGGAAGTGTTCATCCGCCTGTACGACGACAAACTGATCTATCGTGGCAAGCGTCTGGTCAACTGGGACCCGAAACTGCACACTGCGATCTCCGATCTGGAAGTTGAGAACCGCGAGGTCAAGGGCAAGATGTGGTATCTGCGCTACCCGCTGGCCGATGGCGTGAAAACCGCGGCCGGTGAAGACCACATCGTGGTCGGTACCACCCGTCCGGAAACCCTGCTCGGCGACACCGGTGTGGCGGTGAACCCGGAAGACGAGCGCTACCAAAGCCTGATCGGCCAATTCGTTGAGCTGCCGCTGACCGGACGCCGCATCCCGATCGTGGCCGATGAACACGCCGACATGGAGAAAGGCAGCGGTTGCGTGAAGATCACGCCGGCGCACGACTTCAACGATAACGAAGTCGGCAAGCGCTGTGGCCTGCCGATGATCAACGTGCTGACGCTGGATGCCCATATCCGTCAGGAAGCTCAGGTATTCAACACCGACGGCAGCCCCAATACCGAGATTGACCCGACCCTGCCGGAAAAATACCGTGGGCTGGAGCGTTTCGAGGCCCGCCGCCAGATCGTGGCGGACATGGAAGAAGCCGGCCTGCTGGTGAAGATCGAAGAAAACAACATGACCATCCCCTACGGCGACCGTGGCGGCGTGGTCATCGAACCGATGCTCACCGACCAGTGGTTCTGCGATGCCAAGACACTGGCCAAGCCGGCCATCGAGGCGGTCGAGAACGGCGACATCAAGTTTGTGCCCAAGCAGTACGAAAACATGTACTTCGCCTGGATGCGTGACATTCAGGACTGGTGCATCTCCCGCCAGCTGTGGTGGGGCCACCGCATCCCGGCCTTCTATGACAACGAAGGCAACGTTTACGTCGCCGCCGACAAGGATACCGCCCGCCAGAAATACAATCTGGACCCGGAACTGGAGCTGCGTCAGGACGACGACGTACTCGACACCTGGTTCAGCTCTGCGCTCTGGACCTTCGGCACCCTGGGCTGGCCGGAAGACACCGAGCGTCTGAAAACCTTCCACCCGACCGATACTCTGGTCACCGGCTTCGACATCATCTTCTTCTGGGTGGCGCGCATGATCATGATGACCATGCACTTCATGAAGGACGAAGACGGCAAGCCGCAGGTACCGTTCAAGAACGTGTACGTCACCGGCCTGATCCGCGACGAGAACGGCGACAAGATGTCCAAGTCCAAGGGCAACGTGCTCGACCCGCTGGACATGATCGACGGCATCAGTCTGGAAGCGCTGCTGGAAAAACGCACTGGCAACATGATGCAGCCACAGCTGGCCGAGAAGATTGGCAAGCGCACCGAGAAGCAGTTCCCGGAAGGCATCGCCGCCCACGGTACCGACGCCCTGCGCTTCACCCTGACCGCACTGGCCTCTACCGGCCGTGACATCAACTGGGACATGAAGCGTCTGGAAGGCTACCGCAACTTCTGTAACAAGATCTGGAACGCCGCGCGTTATGTCCTGACCAACACCGAAGGTCAGGACTGCGCCCAGAATAACACTGAAGTGCTGCTGACCCTGGCTGACCGCTGGATCATCAGCAGTCTGCAGCGGACCGAACAGACCGTGATCAAGCACCTGGACGAGTACCGCTTCGATCTGGCCGCTCAGACCCTGTACGACTTCATCTGGAACCAGTACTGCGACTGGTATCTGGAGCTGTCCAAGCCAGTGCTGTGGGACGAGTCCGAAGGTGAAACCGACGAAGAGAAAGAGCGCCTCGCCGCCCTACGTCGCGGTACCCGCGGTACTCTGGTGCGCGTACTGGAAGCGATCCTGCGTCTGGCACATCCGCTGATGCCGTTCATCACCGAAGAGATCTGGCAACAGATCAAGGGGCTGGCCGGCAAGGAAGGCGACACCATCATGCTGCAGGCCTACCCGAAACCGGTGGCCGAGCTGATCGACGAAGCCGCCGAGGCCGACATCGAATGGCTAAAAGAAGTGATCGTCAGCGTGCGCAATATCCGTGGCGAAATGAACATCGGCCCGGGCAAAGAGCTGGAACTGCTGCTGCACAACGGCAGCGACGAAGACTTCCGCCGCGTACAGGAAAACTACGTTGCCCTGACCAAGCTGGCCAAGCTGAGCGAAGTCAAGTGGCTGGAAGCAGACGATGAAGCCCCCATGTCCGTCACCAAGCTGGTCGGCAAAATGGAGCTGCTGGTGCCGATGGCCGGCCTGATCGACAAGGAAGCCGAACTGGGACGTCTGCAGAAGGAACTGGATCGCCTGACCGGCGAGATCAAGCGTGTTGAAGGCAAGCTCTCCAACGAGAAGTTTGTCGCCAACGCGCCGGCTGACGTGGTTGCCAAAGAGAAACAGAAAATTGCCGACGCACAGGACGCGTTCGACAAGCTCAAGCAACAGTACGCCAAGATAGAAGCGCTCTGAGCTTCAGCGGGGCCGGAACATCACCGGCCCCGCTTAAATTTTTACTATCCTATCCGCTACTCAGTCTCGATTGCGGATCATATCGGCAATCGCAAACATCGGCTCTTTCAACATCTGTTTGAGCTCATCGTCTGCGCCAATCTGCTCCAGTGCCTTGTCCATGCACAGCAGCCATTGGTCACGCTCGTCTGTACCGATCGCATAGGGTTTGTGCGGACTGGTCATGCAGACCGAGCCGTATTTCTCGGCATAACGCTGCGGCCCACCCATCCAGCCGGTCAGATAGTCGGCCAGCCTTTCTTTCATCGGTGTCAGATCCTTGCCATGCATGGCACGAATGCCGGCCACTTCGGGCGCACTGTCCATGTAGTCATAGAAAGCGTTCGTGAGCTGACGGATGCCCTCCTCTCCCAGTGCTTCAAATGGGGTGTTGTAACCACTCATGGGGGTATTCCTCTGTTAGTATCCTGATGCTGAGCCAACATAAATCAGCCAGACTTCAGATAAAAGCCTGTAGGTGCACTTAATATCCATTTTTCAACACAGGGGATATCACAAGAACATGGCTAACTCTAACCGGCGCCGATGGGTGATATGGGCACTGGCTATCATCTTGCTACTGCCCCCAGCCTGGTTCTGGTACAACCTGCTGAGTCCTTGGGGATACACGGCGCCCGCCGGCTTGGCGGCCATTGCCCCTGACCGCCAACACAGACTGTTTGTGTACGGCACGCTGACCCATGGCTGGGTACGCTGGCTGGTAACCGGGGAAAAGATCGTATCGACACCCGCCCGGCTGCCCGGCTTTCGGCGCGAAGGGCTGGACCTGGTTGCGGCACCCACAGCCGTGACACAGGGCGAGCTACTGGAGGTGTCTCCGACCAGCCTGCGCCGGCTTGACCGATACGAGCGACTGGGAATTCGCTACGAGCGAGTCCGGCTGACACTTAAGGATGGGAATGAGGCCTGGGTGTACACGCGCATCAAGCAACCACCGGCAGCGACAGAGCCGGCACCTAATCGATGATGACATCGTCCAGTGGACGGCGCGGCGAGGCAGGCAGACGGTCATCGGGATACCCCAGTCGCAACAGAATCTGGGCATGTCCTTGTGCGCCAATATGCTGCTCCAGCTGAGGCCTTAACTGTGCGTGCTGTATCGGCTGATTCAGGTAGGAAGCCTGAACGCCCTGCTGTTGCGCGACCAGCAGCAGATGCTGCAGAGCCTGACCTGTTTGCAGCCAGTCACGGGGCGTATCGCCATCACTGCTCAGCAGCGCCAGTAACGGAGACTCCTCCGCCAGCAGCCGATCCTGAGATGCCATGCTTTTACCCATGTCAAAGTGGCGCACAACGCCCCTGACCAGTGGTGCCACCAGCCGAGGCACGGTCAGTCCATCGCCGGCTCGTCCCGGATGCATCCACCGCGCCAGCTCCTCACGCCAGGTCTCATCCTGCCACAGCAGGCTGTCGCCCTGTTTAACCAGCTCCACCACCTGCTGTCGCAGCTCGGGGTCCAGCAACAACTGCACATGGCCGTGTTCGGCACGGGCGGCTTCGCATAAAGCGTTCTGCAACTCTGCCGACAAGGCTTCCGGCTTGAAGCGGTTTCGCCAAGTCCGGCGGTGAATCAGAGCGTCTCCCAGACTCGCCAGCGTCGTTTCTTTTTCACCACGCCCAATATGCACCCGAGCCAGCAGATTCGGTGTTTCCGGTTTCGGCAATAGTGTCCAATCCAGCGACAGCCCGGCATCGGCAGCTGCCACACGCAGATTGAACAGCGCACAGCCACAGCTGATATGCAGTTCCCGATTGTCGGGGTCATTCACCGGCAGCGCGCGTTGCCAGTCGGCCAACAGCTCGACCACCTGCTCCGTCTCATTCAGGCGGAACAGCCAGGGCTGAGTATTGTGGCTGGAAGGTGCCAGAACGGCCTGCTGCAGCAAGGCATGGAGAGAGGTGCGCTCGGCCATCAGTCTGGCTCCTTCAGAGTGGGTGTGGCACCTGAGTGTACGACAGCCACTTCAGGCCGTCAGCATGTGGCCTGCAATTCCGAGGGCAAACCCTAGCACAGCCCCCATGGGAGGGCCCCAATGCCGCGCCAGTTTCACCTGGGGGGCGATGTCCTGAAATACCGAGTAGAGGATGCCGCCAGCGGCGAACAGCATGATGGATGACACAACGGCCGGATAGTCTGCCAACCAGCCGTATCCCAACCATGCGGCGGCTGGCCCCATCAGTGCCATCAGCGCAAAAATCAGAATGATGCGACGTGCCGAGTAGCCGGTGTGATGACGCAACTCGCGGAATGCGTTAAAGCCTTCGGGCAGATTCTGCAGGCCGATCAGTAGAGCCAGCAGCAGGCCGTTGCTGCCGCCAAGTGCAAAGGTTGCGCCCAGCGCAATGGACTCCGGCACAAAATCGGCCAGCATCGCCACCAACTGACTGGCAGAGGTTTTGAAATGGTTCAACAGTACATCGATGCACATAAAAATCAGTCCACCCAGTACAAACCAGAACAGTGCTGGTGCTGTATCAAGGTGTTCAAGGCCGTCAGGCACCAGCACCAGGGCCACCGCGGACAGCAGAGCACCGCCACCCAAGGCGATGACACTGTGACGAAATTCCTTTTCCAGCCAGTGCGGGCGTATCCGTTCGGCGCAGGCCAGCCATGCACCCAGTGGCATACTCAGTCCGGCCAATAGCGTTAACGTCAGTATGTGCAACAGCATGGGAACCCCCGAATAGCTAAGACCTCTAGCCTGCAATCGGTGCGAAAACACCCGATGTCAGCCGGGCCAGATCTTGCGGTGACAGCTCAATCTCAAGCCCACGCCGTCCGGCGCTGACGTGTATCGTATCCAAGGCAGCGGCACTGTCATCAATAAAGGTCTTGAGCCGCTTTTTTTGGCCCAGGGGGCTTACCCCACCCAGCACATACCCGGTAACACGCTCGACCTCAACCGGATCAGCCATGGCGGCCTTTTTGGCATTCGCCGCCTTGGCGATCTGTTTCAAATTGAGCTTGCCGACCACCGGCACGATGCCGACCGCCAGTGCCTTGCCATCGAGACTGACCACCAGCGTCTTGAATACCTGTGCGGGGTGCAGCCCCAGCTTTTCGGCCGCTTCAAGCCCATAGGATTCATTTGCAGGGTCATGGCTGTATTCATGAATACGGTGTGCAATACCCGCCTTGCGGGCCTGATCAACTGCGGGTGTCATCCTTTCGACTCCTACAGGTTACTGTGATTAACGCCCAAACAGCGAGGGGCGCTTGCCCGGTCGGTTGGGTGCAACCGGTTCCGGCTGAGCCTGTGGCATCTGCCGGGCCGCTTTTTTCCCCTGTGTACCTTTTTTGCCCGCTGAGGCTACGCGCGTCCGCCCGGTCCGGTTGGCCTTCTTCTCAGCCAATGCGCCACCTTCAATCAGCTTGCCGTTTTCAAGTACCGGAACAGGCTGCAGCTGCAGTGGCTTGCCGATCAGGGCCGATATATCCTTGAGAAAACGTCGTTCCTCCGGCGATACCAGTGACACGGCCCAGCCCTTCAAACCTGCCCGCCCGGTACGGCCGATGCGATGCACATAGGCTTCGGGCTGATTCGGCAGATCGTAATTGACCACTTGCGGCAGCGCTTCGATATCCAGCCCTCGGGCGGCCACATCAGTGGCCACCAGCACTTTAACCTCGCCCGCAGTGAACGTGGCCAGCGCGGCCATGCGCTCACGCTGGGTGCGATCACCGTGAATCGCCACCGCACTGATGCCGTCTTCCACAAGTTGTGCACAGAGCTGATCGGCACGCTTTTTGGTACGCGTGAACACCAGGGTCTGTTGCCAGTTGCCGCCACGAATCAGGAAGCCGAGTACATCCGCCTTGTCGGCATTATCCACCGCGTAGGCACTTTGCTTGACCTGTTTGCTGGCCGAGTTGCGTGCTGCAATCGCAATCCGTTTCGGGTTCTGCAGCAGCTTGTCGGCCAGCACCTCCACCGAGTCATTCAGTGTGGCGGAAAACAGCAGCGTCTGCCGCTGCTCAGGCATATAGGTCAGCAACTCTCGGATCTCGCCGATAAAGCCCAGATCCAGCATGCGATCCGCTTCATCGAACACCAGCATTTCCAGTTGTTCCAGCGACAGCTTTTTCTGCTTCAACATATCCAGCAGCCGCCCCGGAGTTGCCACCAGAATATCGGCTCCGCGTTTCATTTTGCGGATCTGATTGTCGAAACGCACACCGCCGAAGATGGAGATGACCCGCATCCCCAGCAGCTGGCCGTATGCCAGCGCATGCTCACCCACCTGCTGGGCCAACTCACGGGTCGGCGTCAGTATCAGGCCCCGGATCGGGTGGTAATCACCGCTTGCGGGCGTGCGGCCGAGACGCTCGATCATAGGCAGCGCAAAACCGGCTGTTTTGCCGGTACCGGTCTGGGCCTCGGCAATCAGGTCATGTCCCGCCAGCACCAGCGGGATCGCCTGAGACTGGATCGGTGTAGGCGCGCGGTACTCCAGCGCGTCAAGCGTGGCGACCAGTTCAGGGCACAGGCCCAGTTCGGCAAAGGCGGACATGGTATTCACTCCTGCTCACTGTTCCTGCGAGCGCAGGTAATCTTCATAACTGCCGTGGAAGTCATTGATGCCTGTGGGCGTCAGCTCAATGATACGGGTCGCCAGTGAGGAAACAAACTCTCGGTCGTGACTGACGAAAATCAGCGTACCAGGGTAGTTTTCCAGCGCCAGGTTGAGTGCTTCGATCGACTCCATATCCAGGTGGTTGGTCGGCTCATCCATCACCAGAATGTTGGGCTTTTGCAGCATCAACTTGCCGAAAATCATGCGGCCCTGCTCTCCCCCGGAGATCACCTTGACCGACTTGTCGATATCTTTCTGGGAGAACAGCAGACGACCCAGCGTACCGCGAATCACCTGCTCGTCATCACCTTCCTTACCGCAGTAGGCCATCCAGTCGTAGAGGCTTTTCGCTTCGGTGAATTCGTGTGCATGGTCCTGCGCGTAGTAACCGATATTGCTGTTTTCAGACCACTTGACCTTACCGGCGCTGGGCTCCAGATCCCCCACCAGACACTTGAGCAGCGTCGTTTTACCGATGCCGTTGGGGCCGATGATGGCGATACGCTCAGCCACCGGCACGGTCAGATTCAGACCACTGAACAGCTCCTCATCAAATGACTTGGACAGCCCCTCAACCTCAAGTGCGATACGGTGCAGTTTTTTGTCCTGTTCAAAGCGAATGAACGGGCTCTGACGGCTGGACGGCTTGATATCCTCAAGCTGGATCTTGTCGATCTGCTTGGCGCGCGAAGTCGCCTGCTTGGATTTGGAGGCGTTGGCAGAGAAGCGACTCACAAACGCTTTCAGATCGGCGATCTGTGCCTTTTTCTTGGCATTATCCGCCTGCATGCGTTCACGCGCCTGAGTCGACGCGGTCATGTACTCATCGTAATTGCCGTGATACAGACGCACCTCGCCGTAGTCCACATCAGCCATATGGGTGCAGACACTGTTCAGGAAGTGACGGTCATGCGAGATGATGATCATGGTGCAAGTGCGCTGATTGAGCACCCCTTCCAGCCAGCGAATGGTGTTGATATCCAGGTTGTTGGTCGGTTCGTCCAGCAGCAGAATGTCCGGGTCCGAGAACAGCGCCTGCGCCAACAGTACACGCAGCTTCCAGCCCGGCGCCACTTCGCTCATCGGGCCAAAATGCTGTTCCACCGGAATACCGACACCCAGCAGCAACTCACCGGCACGGGACTCGGCGGTATAGCCATCCAGTTCGGCAAACTCGCCTTCCAGCTCGCCGGCACGAATACCATCCTCTTCGGTCATGTCCGGCTTGGCGTAGATCGCATCACGTTCAGATTTGATCTTCCACAACTCCTCATGCCCCATGATCACGGTATCGACCACGCTGAAAGCCTCATAGGCGAACTGATCCTGTCGCAGCTTGCCGATGCGCTCGTTCGGGTCCTTGGAGACGTTGCCGCTGGTGGGCTCCAGATCGCCCCCCAGAATCTTCATGAAGGTGGATTTACCGCAGCCGTTGGCGCCGATCAAGCCGTAACGGTTGCCGTCACCAAATTTAACGGAAACATTTTCAAACAGTGGCTTGGCGCCAAACTGCATGGTGATATTCGCAGTGGTCAGCAATGGAATCTACTCGATTGGTCTTGAATGGGTATGGCGGACCGACCGTCGATACAGCCGGCAGGGGATACTACCAAAGAGGTGAATTATCGCATAAAAGAGGCATTGAGTAGAGGGGCACACAAACACACATTATCAATCAACATTTCGTTTACACCTTAAAGGGTATGATCTCCTATAAGACGCCCGTATCGGGCGTTGCTCTCAAGACCTCAAGTGAATTCAGCCGTGCCGGAACAGTCAGACAGCCGCATCCATCGTTATTGTCAGTGGATGGGCCTGAGTCCCAACACCACCAGTCATACCGAAAAGCTGATCTCGGGCCTGGGTACCGTCATGGGGATCGGGCTGGTGATGCTGGTCTACAGCTGGTGGCTTGATTCAGAAGCAGCAATTTTGCTCACCGCATCAATGCCGTTCTCCTGTTCGCCGTGCCGCATGACGCCCTGTCTCAGCCCTGGGCGGTACTGGGGGGACACAATATCTCTGCCCTCATCGGCGTCAGCTGCCAATGGCTCTGGCCCGGCGAATGGTTTACCGCACCGTTGGCGGTTGGGCTGGCGGTCACCACCATGCACTACCTGCGCTGCATCCACCCGGCGGCGCAACAGCCCTGACAGCCGTCATTGGTGGCAGCAGCATTCACCAGCTGGGCTATGCCTACCTGCTGTGTCCGGTACTGCTCAATGTGGCCAGCATCCTGCTGGTAGCCCTGCTGTTCAACGGCTTGTTTTATTGGCGCCGCTATCCTGCCAGTCTGGCTCAACACCAACACCCGCCACCGCCAACACGAGCGGTCAGCATCAATGCAGATGACCTGAGATCCGCCATGGAACAGCTGGACTCCTATATCGACGTAACGGAAGAGGACCTGCTGGAACTGTTTGAACTGGCGCAGGAGCATGCGGGAGGGCGGCATAAAAACAGGTAAAAAATTAGGGAAGCTGCGAATAAGTCAGCCGCATGGGATAATGCCTGCTGCACACGATTGAGGACGCACCGATGGATCAGCAACTTACATTTGCCGACAG